>CALEZK010000682.1 GCA_937928585.1 uncultured bacterium
CCGAATCGACGATCCGGGCTGGAAGTCTTCGCGGCTGTCAATCGCTTCGCCGAGAAGGAACAGAAGCTCGTTATGGTGTTTGGCGACATTCACGCACGCGGACAAGGCCGCCTTTGCATTCTTTGTTTCGGCGATCACGCAAGCGGTACCGGAGGGCGGCGTTGCCCCTGAATCCAAGGAGGCGACGCTGAGGCCCAGTGCGACCGCTTCGTCCGCGAGTGACTCCTGTGCTCCCTTCTCTCCCCCAACCATGACGACGCGGTTCAGCATTGGCGACTCCTCGATTGCCCCAGTTCCTTCCGTCCATACTAGCAAGTAACTGAAAACTGCGGCAAGCAATTGAAGTGCGCGGTGGCTCGGCGTATTCTCAATGCACTATGCGGCGGCGCGGCTTTACACTCATTGAACTGTTGGTTGTAATCGGGATCATTGCAATTCTCGCCGCGATACTCTTGCCTGCGCTCGCGCGCGCGCGAGAAGCGGCGCGCCGGGCGTCCTGCCAGAATAATCTCAAACAGTTCGGGGTTGTATTTGCGATGTATGCGTCAGAAGCGCGCGGCAGTTTGCCACCGCCATCGCCATACGGCAGCGTACGAACAGACGGCAGGTCCTCCCCCCTGTTCGAATCACCCCGGGCATTCGCTATCTATCCCGAATACCTGAATTCGTTGGAAGTCGCCGCGTGCCCGTCAGATTCCGGCGGCGACCCGGAATGGGCAAGCGTGTTGCAGCGCGTGCCATCGAGTGGCGATTTTGAGTCGTGGAAGCAGTCCGCAATCAACGCCGCGGACAAGATTTCGCTCGATTACTTTCAAACCGCGGAACTTGCGCGCTCCTATCACTATAAGGGGTACGTCACGACGTCCGCCGCCGAGTACTACGGCGTTTGGGGAGCGAAGGCGACGAATGCAATCGTTGGATCTGCGCCAATCCTCGGGGTCGGTACGGTAAACGTGAAGGATTACAGCGGCGACCTTTCGGTGGTTTCGCCTATCTGGCCACCCTGGGTACCGGCTCCGCCACTGGCAACCGGCACAGCCGGTTCCGAAAAAGTAATGCGTCTGCGTCAGGGCATCGAACGATTTCTGATTACGGACATCAATGATCCGGTTCGTGCATCGAAGGCGGAAAGCGATGTTCCCATTTTGTGGGACACTTACGGCGCGAGCTCATTTACGGATTCGGGAAACGCACAAGTTGTATTCAATCACCTGCCGGGTGGCAGCAACGTGTTGTACATGGACGGGCACGTGGTGTTTGTGAAGTATCCCGGGTCGTTTCCAATTACAGGCGACGAGCAGGTGATTAAAGAGAACAGTCACCACGGATTGGGCTAGCGCAAACGGGATTAGCGGCGATTCTTCTTCGATGATTTTGCCGCGTCGCGAAGGTATGCCGCGCCATTGCCGTGCGCATTGGGTTTGCGTGAAGAATTGGAAACGGAGTTGCGCGCGCCGGAATTTCGCGCGGAGGTGCGTTTGGCCTTTGACGGCTCCTGATAGCTTCTGGGTTGGTTGCGCATCTTCCTGGGCATTTCCGCGTATGTTCGTGGTGTAAGCGCTTTACCGACTGCCTTGTCTGCTGTACCGACGGTTTTGTTTGCTGCCTTATTGGCTGTGCCAACGATGCCGCTCGCAAGCTGCCGCAGGGCGCCTACGGTGCCGCAGCCTGTAAACGCTGCACCGCAGATCAAGACGCCGGCGACGATTGCGATATTTCGAAGGCTCCACATAATGACTCTCCACACCCTGATGTCGCTACGATACGGGATCCGGGCTTTGGCGTCAAGAATTTAGTGCTCTTTTTTAAGTGATGTACGCTTGTGTTGCCATGGCGGATCCTGTTCAATGTCCGTTTTCGAGGAGTTCCCGAAAATGTTATCGAGGCCCGATGTAATCCTGTTCGATATGGGTGGCGTGCTGCTGGAATCCGCCGACATGTGGACCGAAACCGGCTTCACAAAATCGTATAGCAACGGCTTGCCGGATGGCGTCTCGACAAAATGGTTCCTCGAGATGTCGAAGGCCATCCTTCGCGCGTATGAAGCGATTCCAGCGCCGAGACCGGCTATGGACCCGCGCCCAATCGTCCGCGAGTGGCTTCCGAAAACGAACATCGATCCTACAGACGCCGCCGTTGCATTCTGGTATGACGTCCTCGGTTGGTGGGAAGTGCGCCCGCTTTTCCCTTTCGTGCGCGATGCGCTGACGCAGGTTCGAGAGTTGGGCCTGCGCGTTGGCCTGATCTCGAACACCTTACTGGTCAGCAAGTATCACCGCGACTTGTTTCGCGAGGGTGGAATCCTGGACCTGTTTGAGTTCATGGTCTTTTCGGCGGAATTCGGCACGAACAAACCGGATCCTAAAATCTTTCGCCATGCACTCGACAGCATGAATGTGGACGCTTCGCGCGCCTGGTATGTGGGTGACAAGCCTCACCGCGACGTGTGTGGCGCGCACAGCGTAGGCATGACGGCGGTGCTGGTGGATGGGCCCTATGAACATCGCACGCAGGACAGCGCCGCGTGCGTCCCGGATTTGCGCATTGAGAATATCGCGGCACTACCTTCGGTGCTACGCAGCTTCACACGATAGTTGTGTTCGATTAATGCGCTCCGCGTTTGGGAACGCGAACAATGAACGACGCGCCGCCTTCGGGTAGGTTGGAATGGGTAATCGTTCCACCGTGCGCGGTGATGATTCGATGGGCAATCGTTAGTCCCAATCCGGTCCCGCCCTCTTTTGTCGTGAAGAACGGCGCAAAAAGATCTTCGCCAGAACGCAATTTGATGCCGGGTCCGTTATCCTGAACCTCAAAGACGACCGCATCGCCGTCGTCAACTGCGTTAAGGCTGACACTCCCCCCGGACGGCACCGCGTCGATCGCGTTGTTCACGATATTGGATAGTGCCTGCGCCATGCGCAGCAGATCGGCGCGAATCGCAGGAAGCTTGGCGTCGGAAGGTACTTGTATCGTGACGCTGTTGTGCTCCGCTTTCCGTTTGCACAACTGTATGGTTCGGTCGACGATGTCCGAGGGGGCGGCCTCCCCCACCTGCAGCTCGAAGGGCCGCGCAAAACCGAGAAACTGCGATATCGACCGTTCTATCTCACGGGTTTCACGAAGGATCGTTTCGGCGGCGTCGCGACGGGAATCGCCGGTTTCCAATTTACGAATGAGCAATTCAGCGAGCCCGCTGATGACGCTGACGGGGTTGCGCAATTCGTGCACCACGCCGGCGGTCAACTCGCCGAGAGCGGCGAGCTGGCGATTCAGTTCGGCGCTGCGCTCCAACCGCAAGCGCTCGGTCATGTCGGTGAACAGGACCACAACACCATCAAAGGGGCTTGGCCCGCGGTGGAGCGTCGCGGAGAGACCGATTTGCTTCACGACGCCAGCGGGAAAATTAAGCATCACTTCATGGCGAGAAACTGGCTGGCCATTCGACATGATGGATGCCAGTAAGGCGGCGAGCGGTTCCGCATGCGGAATATCGCCAAGTCGCGCGCCCGGCACGAGGGCATCACCTGAGACTTCGAGGAAATCTCGGGCAGCGGGATTCACGGTGATAATTTTCCCAGACCTGTCCACGGCAATTACGCCGCTGGACAAACTTTGGATTATGTCTTCGTTCAGATCGCGCATGTCAGGAACTCTTGGCCTCAGAATGGATGCGGGTGAGAATTTCGCGGGCCAGGGCGGCGAACTCGTCGAGGCGCATCGTTTGCGGCCGGCGCGCCGGATCGATTGCGGCGGCCTCGAATGCTTCTTCGACAATGCGTTTGTCCGCGCCGAAAGCGCCGGTTTTTGTGAGTGAATTGCGGAGCGTTTTGCGACGCTGTGAGAAAGCCGCGCGCACGACCTTCATGATGAAGCGGGGATCCAGATCCGGAAACCTGTTCGTCGCATGGGCCTTTGAGCGCACAATGCAACTATCCACGGCCGGCTGCGGACGAAAGCAGGTGCGCGGCACGAAATGCACGATGTCCGTCTCTCCATACAGATCGGAGGCGATTGCGAGCGCACCATAGTTTTCGCTATCGACTGGCGCGGTCATGCGCTCGGCGACTTCCTGTTGCACCATCATCAGCAAGCGCTCGAATGCGATGGGGGCTTCCCAGAAGTGAAACAGGATGGGCGTCGTGATGTAGTACGGGAGATTGGAGACCATCTTGTACGATGTGCCGCCCGGCAAGAACTCCTCGACGAGTTTGCCGAGGCTGTGATTTAACACGTCCCCGCGAAACAGCTTTACATTGGGGGTGTCGCGAAAGCGCTCCTCCAGCACGGGCATGAAGGCCCGGTCAATCTCGATGGAAAGTACACGCCCCGCCTGTTCGGCGAGATTGACGGTGAGCGCGCCTAAACCGGCCCCAACCTCGATGACGTCGTCCTCGGGCGTCAGGGCCGCGGCATCTACCATGATTCGGTTGATGTTGTCGTCAAGAAGCAGGTTTTGACCCAGTTGCTTCTTAAAGCGAATGCCGTACTGTTGAACGTAATCACGGAGGGCCATCTGGTGCACCTCCGGCCGGTTGGGTTATTTTGTCAGTCATGGGCGCGTAGTGTATCAGCACCGGCAGGCAGCCTCCAACGGCGGGTTCGCGATCCTTCGGTTCGTTGACCCCTTCCATAACCGTTGTTATCATCAGCGTGAGTAAGACTTGAAAGAACGGGAATGGATCAACTTATCGTCGAACAGCAGGGTCTGGCGCCGGCTACCGTGCCGATGTTTCAACCCGCACTGCATCTGGGCCGCGCGGAGGACAAC
>CALEZK010000683.1 GCA_937928585.1 uncultured bacterium
ACGCCCACGGAAAACGGAGTACACTTTTCCCTGTTTAGCCGTCACGCGACGCAAGTCTGGTTGATGTTGTTCGACACGGCTGATGCAGCCTCCCCTGTGCTGGAAGTACGTCTGGACCCAAGACTGCACAGAATTGGCGACGTTTGGACGGTATTTGTCAAAGGTCTCGCGGTTGGCGCGTTCTACAGCTACCGAATTCAGGGCCCGAATCAGCGTACTGCCGGGCACTTGTTTGACGCCGCGCACCCGTTGATTGATCCCTTCGCCAGGGGCATCGCGGGAGATCCCAGCACATACGCGGCGAAGTGTGTCGTAATAAACGGAGACGTCGAGATTGGCGTGAGCAATCGACCCCGCACGCCCATCGCCCAGACGATAATCTACGAGGTACACGTCAAGGGGCTGACGGCGCATCCGTCCTCATTGGTGAACGCTCCCGGCACGTTTCTGGGAGTTGTGGAAAAGATTCCCTACTTGAAAGCGCTGGGGATTACGGCCGTCGAGCTGCTGCCGGTTTATCAGTGCGGCGAGCGTGAATTGCCGCGATCCAATCCGGAAACGAAGAAGCCCCTTACAAACTATTGGGGCTACAGTCCGATAGGATTGTTCGCGCCCGACACGCGCTTTACATCCACGGGAGATGCAACGTCGGCCGTGCATGAGTTCCGCGCAATGGTCAGCGCGCTGCACGACGCTGGAATCGAAGTGATTCTTGACGTCGTCTACAACCACACCTCGGAGAAGGCGGAGCCTGCACCCGCCCAATCGTTTAAAGGCATTGACAATAGCATCTACTACATTCTGGATGAGAACGGCGGATTTCGAGACCTGACGGGCTGCGGCAACACGCTTAATTGCAACCACCCCGTCGTTCGCGAAATGATTTTAGACAGCCTGCGCTATTGGGTCACCGAGATGCACGTAGACGGATTCCGCTTCGATTTGGCGTCCGTGCTGCGTCGAGATCGAACCGGGCATATCCTGCATGAAGGACCGTTGATTGAACACATTACGGAAGATCCCATCCTTCAGGAGGTGAAGCTGATTGCGGAGCCGTGGGATCTCGGCGGCAGTTACCTCGTCGGCGCCTTTGGCGGCGAAGCTTGGGCGGAATGGAACGCACAGTACCGCGACGATGTGCGCCGATTCTGGCGGGGTGATCACGGTGCCAAGAACAATTTCGCGCTTCGCATTACCGGCAGCCAGGATCTCTACGGCGACGATGGCCGCACGCCGCTGCACAGCATCAACTTCATCACGGCGCATGACGGATTTACGCTGCGGGATCTGGTCTCCTACAATGTAAAGCACAATCTCGCGAACGGCGAGGAAAATCGCGATGGCCTTGGCGAGAACTTCAGTTGGAACTGTGGTGTAGAGGGAGAAACGACAGACCCCACGATCAACGCGCTTCGTCTACGCATGCAAAAGAATTACCTTGCGACGCTCTTCACCTCCCTTGGCGTTCCGATGATCACGGGGGGCGATGAATTCGGACGCACCCAGCTCGGCAACAACAATGCCTATTGCCAGGACAACGAAATCTCCTGGCTGAACTGGGAAATGTTGGAATCGAATCGCGAACTTTTCGAGTTCTGCAAACGATTGATTGCTTTCCGGAAAGAGAATACCGTTTTCTCGCGTCACACCTATTTCACCGGGCGACCACCGAAACCCGGCGATGCTCCGGATATATCGTGGTTCGATACGGGTGGAAAAGAACAAACGTGGACGCCGGACAACCCTGAGCTTGGCTGCTGGATTAATGCCAGTGAAAATGGCGGTGTCGCGCTTTATCTCGCATTCAATCCGTCCATAAGACTGGCACGCTTCAAACTCCCCCCTATTCCGTGGCGACTGAGGATTGATACGTGGCAGGGCAGCGAAGGGGACGCAATGGAAGCGGACCGCGCGCCACGCGTTCAACCGGGGGGAACCATCGTGGTACGGCCAAAATCCATGATGGTGCTTACAAGCCACGAAGCGCGCTGAACGGCGCTATCGCGTGAGATTGATTAGCGCGTCGAATGCCGGCGTGTCGGGCATTTGTCCTGCGTTTGCGATGACAACCCCGACGATGGCGCACGCAATGCCAAGGCATAGAATTACCGCATAGATTGCAACGCCAGCCTGCACAACTTTGCGCAAAGTGCCCGACCAGTTCGCCGAAACCGGCAATGCCGCGATTGCGGCCATCGGCATGCCGATGGCCAACATAACCACAAAGTAGAAACGCACGCGTTCCGGCAGCCAGCCCCATTCGCCGGGGTATACGATTGGCGCATTGACGATCTGCTCATGGGCGTATGCAATGAAGAATAGAAAGAACCGCGCGCAAAAATGCAGCACCGCGGTGACTGCGATGAATCCGCCAACGTTGCGCAAGACCTTTACCGGATCAAGCGGATCAAGCTCGCGCCCTTTGACCGAATAGTACTGATACAAATAAAAACCAAGATAACTCCACAGCAAAATGGGAAGTACAAACGGAATCAGCCCGAGAAGAACGGCAAGAATGCGGACCACATTGGGGTCGAGATTGAAGTAACGCGCGACACCCGAACACACCCCCAGCCAAAGCCGATTGCTCCACCCAAGGAGCGAGACAGGTTCGGTGGTCTTGGAATCGGCGATGCGCGCGGCCTGACTTGCGGGTGTTCCATAACTCGCCAACACCCGATCGAGAAATTCGTCCCCGACGGGGTCGCCCGTCCTGGTAAGTTCCCGTTCGATCCGAGCGTTCAAGCGCGACAAGGCTCGCTCGCGCTCTTCGCTCGGCATTTCGGTCAAATGGCTGCCCACATCACGCAGATAACGCGCGATGCGACGCTCTTGAGCTTCCGATAGTTCGAGGGTACCCCTTCCCATGCGGGGAGTATAGCGTAATGCGTGCATGCAGTGAAATGTCCTTGGTACACTATTCGCTCGGAGGAGATTTCCAATGGTATATGTCAAGACTTTCAAGGGCTACGAAGACAAAATCCACGAGATGGACGCGGCAGTAAACGGCTGGGTGGTGAATAACGCGCACAAACTCAAGAGCGTTCGCGACATCAAGGCGGTGCTCAGCCACGAACACAATGGCCGCGCGGGTTCGGGCGACTTGCTGTACGTCGTGCTGTACGAGTCGTCAGATCCTATCGCGTAATGCCGTTAGGCTTGCGGAGGCTCGACGTACAACGTCGGTCGTGTCGCATTAAACGCCGCGATGCCAGCGGCGGCGTCGGCAACGATCTTGTCGGCGCTGTCGCCCCGTTCGATTGCTTCGCGCAATTGCGGACCGCCCGCGAGTACGTCAAAAGACTTTTCCCATTTGAAATGGTCCGAGTGCGTATCGCGTAGCGCGATTATCAACGCGATCGCCGTCGTAAATGGCCGTACGGCATGTGCATTGTGCAACGCGATGCGCAGCCCATGGCAGCCCTTTTCTTTATATTTCGGGTTGGCGGCCCGCCCGGGAATACTTTTGGGGGTGTACGATACAGCTTCGATCGAAACGCCGGCCAGCGCCGCGGCCGGAACCGCGCTCAACACGCGTTGTGAATCGACCCACGGCGCGCCAAATTGCATGAATGGCGCATCGGTGCCGCGCCCTTCGTTTACATTGCATCCTTCAAAGAGACAGGTCCCGCTATAGATCAACGC
>CALEZK010000684.1 GCA_937928585.1 uncultured bacterium
GATACATTACTTATATAAGCAGCGTTTAGTGGCCGTGACCCGCATGCGGATCGGCAGCCGGTGCCTCTTTCTTCGGGATATCGGTGATCATGCACTCGGTCGTGATGAACACGCCCGCGACGCTGATGGCATTGCGCAACGCCGCGCAAATGACCTTCGCCGGATCGATGATGCCGGCCTTCACCATGTCGGTGTACTCGCCTGTTGCCGCGTTGAATCCGCTGCCGGCCTTGCCCTCGATAACGTGGCGCACAACGACGCTTCCCTCAAGTCCCGCGTTCTCCGCGATTTGAGCCAGCGGCGCGCCCAACGCATGCGCAACGATCTGAACACCCGTTGCTTCGTCGCCTTCCAGCTTCAGCGACTTCAGCTTCTCGCGCGCGGCCAACAACGCCGTTCCACCGCCCGGGACGAATCCCTCTTCAATCGCTGCGCGCGTCGCGTTCAACGCGTCGTCTGTCCGCGCCTTCTTTTCCTTAAGCGCAATTTCCGTCGGTGCGCCAACCTTAATGACCGCAACGCCACCCGCCAACTTCGCCAGACGCTCCTGGAGCTTCTCGCGATCGTAGTCGGACGTCGTTGTCTCGATTGCCTTGCGGATCTGCTCGCAGCGGCCAAGGATTTCTTTCTTGCTGCCGCCGCCTTCGACGATCGTCGTGTTGTCTTTGTTCACAAACACACGCTTCGCGCGGCCCACATCTTTAAGCGTGATGTTCTCGAGCTTCGTGCCGAGGTCCTCGCTGATGTACTGGCCGCCCGTGAGGATAGCGATGTCACGGAGTATCTCCTTGCGGCGATCACCGAATGCCGGCGCCTTTACCGCGCACACATTCAGCGTGCCGCGCAACCGGTTGACCACCAGCGTGGCCAACGCCTCGCCTTCAACCTCTTCCGCGATGATAAGCAACGGCTTGCCCGCCTGCGCGGTTGCTTGAAGCAGCGGAATTATCTCCTGAATGGAGCTGATCTTCTTCTCGTAGGCGAGGATATAGCAATCTTCGAACTCCGCCGTCATGTTCTCCGGCTTTGTCACGAAATAAGGGGAAAGGAAACCCCGGTCGAACTGCATGCCGTCGACCACTTCCAACTCACTGTTCAGGCCCTTGCCTTCCTCAATCGTCACCACGCCGTCTTCGCCAACTTCCGCAATCGCCTTCGCGATCATCTCGCCGACTTCCGTGTCGCCGTTCGCGGAAATCGTCGCAACATGGACGATCTCTTCGTTGTTCTTGACCTTCTTGCTCGCGCTCTGAATAACTTCCGTGACGACCTTCAGCGCCTTCTCCATGCCGCGCTTCAAATACATTGGGTTCGCGCCTGCGGTAACGTGCTTCATGCCCTCATGGATCATGTCCTGCACAAGCACGGTCGCGGTCGTTGTGCCGTCTCCTGCCGTGTCCTGCGTCTTGCTTGCCGCTTCGCGCACCATGCGCGCGCCCATGTTCTCGAAGGGATTCTTCAGTTCGACTTCCTTCGCAACCGTCACACCGTCCTTCGTAATCGTAGGTGCCCCGAAGGACTTCTCGATCACCACGTTGCGACCCTTCGGTCCCAGTGTGGCCTTGACCGCGTTCGCCAACATATCCGCCCCGCGCAGCAGTGCATTGCGCGCTTCCTGGTCAAAAATTAGCTGCTTCGCCATGTTCGTATCTCCTTTACCGAAAGCTACTTGATATGGAAGTTAGGTGTCGTGCCCAACGACATATGTTAGCACTCTGTCATGTCGAGTGCTAACAGCTCTAAATCCTAGCATACGACCCACCCAGTGTCAAGATGCCCCTGCCTCTCCGCTACGTCCTATCACCCCTCCAACTCAGCCAATGACCTCAACCCGAAAACCGTCGTAAGCCCCACGCGCCTACGTCGCCGCTCCCGACATCGGAAACGAATCGCTGCGAATCCATAGGCGAACCCGACAAGGAAGCCGACTATGACCCGCACGCTAAGACATCACTGGCCCGAGTATCTGATGGAGGCCTCGCTCCTGGCACTCTTCATGTTGTCCGCATGCACCTTTAGTGTCCTGATCTTTCACCCCGACTCCGCCTTCGCGCCACTGTTCGGTGACGAAGTCTCGCGTCGCGCATGTATGGGCGTCGCCATGGGCCTCACGGCTATCGCGCTGATATATTCGCCGTGGGGAAAACAGTCGGGCGCGCACTTGAATCCCGCAGTGACCCTCGCGTTCTTGCGCATGCGAAAAATCGACCGAGTGGATGCCGGCTACTATGCGTTGTCCCAAGTCGTGGGCGCAGTCACCGGCGTATTGCTGGCAAGACTGCTTATCGGCAGCCGGCTATCCGAAATACCGGTCCGGTACGCTGTAACCCTGCCGGGAATCTGGGGCAGTCTCCCTGCCTTTTTCGCCGAGTTGGCAATTGCCTTCGCGATGATGCTTACCGTACTCCTCGCAAATAACCATCCGTCTCTCGCGCCAAACACCGGACTGTTCGCAGGCCTGTTGATAGCGTTGTACATCACGTTCGAATCGCCCATTTCGGGCATGAGCATGAATCCGGCGCGCACGTTGGGCTCGGCAATCGTCGCGCAAGAGTGGCGCGCCGTCTGGATCTACCTCGTGGCGCCAACAGCAGGAATGCAGCTCGCAGTAAGTGCCTATCTTCATGTGTCCGGCAGAAACCACGTCGGATGCGCAAAACTTCACCACCGAAACGCAAAGCGCTGCATCTTTTGTGAGTACCAGCACGCCCAACGCAACAAAGACGCCTCTCGGTCGCACCCATCGTTCTAGGGAGAAAACTATGTCCGGCAACCACTACGACGTCATCATCATCGGCTCCGGCGCGGGCGGGGGCACCCTCGCATATCGTCTCGCACCCTCGGGCAAGCAGATTCTGCTTCTTGAACGTGGCGAGTACGTCCCACGCGAAAAGGAAAACTGGGACAGCCATGCCGTGGCTGTCGAAAACCGCTATCACGTCGATGAGGCATGGCTGGACAGCAAAGGAAAGGAATTCCTCGCGGGCACACACTATTACGTCGGCGGGAACACAAAGTTTTACGGCGCAGCGCTAATTCGGTTACGCGCCAGAGATTTCGGTGAGCTGAGGTACCACGGTGGAACATCGCCTGCCTGGCCACTGCAATACGAGGAGTTCGAACCGTACTACACCGAAGCCGAACACTTGTATCACGTCCACGGGCAGCGTGGTGCCGATCCCACGGAACCACCCGCAAGTGCGCCCTACAGCCACCCGCCGCTGCAACACGAACCGCGCATCCGAGAAATTGTCGAGGGACTCGAGCGTCAAGGCTGCCAACCGTTCCCCATGCCAGTCGGTATCATGCGCGACGAGAGCAACCCACGAACAAGCAAATGTATTCGCTGCAATACTTGCGATGGTTTCCCGTGCCTCATCCACGCCAAGGCTGACGCCGAAGTCGTGTGTATCGAGCCTGCACTGCGGTATCCCAATGTTTCCATCATGACGGGTGCCTATGTCGAGCGACTGGAGACCGATGCATCAGGAAAGTCGATCACGAAGGTTATCGTTAGGCAGAATGGCAAGATCGAGTCCATATCCGCGTCGATCGTGGTCAGCGCCTGTGGTGCAATCAATTCCGCCGCGCTGCTGTTACGCTCCGCGAATGCAACCCACCCAAATGGCCTGGCAAACGGTTCTGACCAGGTGGGCCGAAACTATATGTGCCATGTAAACTCGATGTACCTCGCGCTTTCACGCCACCGCAATGAGACCCGCTTCAATAAAACTTTTGGTCTAAACGATTTCTACTTCGGCGCGGAAGATTATGCGTTTCCCATGGGCCACATCTCGCTCATCAGCGCGATCGACGCAAACATTCTCCGCGCGGGTGCGCCCCGATTCACGCCAACAAAGCCGCTGGAAGTAATGGCCGAACATGCAGTCCCATTCTGGTGCACCACCGAAGACCTCCCGAATCCGGAGAATCGCGTCACGTTATCTCCCGACGGCCGCATCGTGCTGCAGTACATGCCCAACAATGAAGAAGCGCACAAGCATCTCCTGAGAAAGTTGAAAACACTGCTCAAACACATCGAATGCGAAGAACACATGGTCCCCCTGCAGGCCTATGTGCCCGGCCGGATCCCGCTTGCAGGTGTTGCGCATCAGAACGGTACCGCGCGCTTCGGTCGCGATGCCGCTACGTCCGTGCTCGACACAAATTGCAGAGCGCACGAAATCGATAACCTCTATGTGGTCGATGGAAGCTTTTTTCCTTCCTGCGGCGCGGTGAATCCGGCTTTGACGATCATTGCCAATGCGCTGCGCGTAGGCGACCACCTCAAGGAGCGCTTGTCATGAAGAGCGCGCTCCGATTTGTCGTATTCTTTGCCGCTCTGGCCGCGGTCGCCCAGCCGGAGATTGCCGCCGTCGATTCCATCGGCATGACCGTTTCCAATCTCGACCAAGCCGTGCAGTGGTACGCCGACGTGCTGACGTTTGAAAAGGTCGCGGAATTCGAAGAGGCAGGTCCAGAACTCGAAATGATCTCCGGTGTGTTCGGCGCGCGCATAAGGACCGCAAGGCTCAAACTGGGCGAGGAGAGTATCGAGCTTACCGAGTTTCTCGCGCCCCAGGGCCGCCCGATACCGGTTGACTCCCGCAACAATGATCGATGGTTTCAACATATCGCCATTATCGTCCGCGATATGGATGAAGCATATGCGACTCTTCGAAAGCATCGCGTAAAACACGCAAGTTCCGGCCCGCAAACCCTCCCCACATGGAACAGGAACGCGGCAGGAATTCGCGCATTCTACTTTAAAGACCCCGATGGCCATATCCTCGAAATCCTTCAGTTTCCACCTGATAAAGGGTCTGCGCGGTGGCGCCAGAATAGCAATCGCATCTTTCTTGGAATCGATCACACCGCAATCGTCGTCGCAGACACCGATTCTAGCTTGCGCTACTATCGTGATATTCTCGGCATGGAAATCGTCGGCGAAAGTGAGAACCATGGCGCGGAGCAGGAACGTCTCAATGGCGTATTTGGCGCTCGCCTGCGCATCACCACGCTCCAGCCCGCCAGTGGGCCCTCCATAGAACTTCTCGAGTACCTGACGCCAAACGATGGCAGACCCTATCCATCCGATTCGCGCGCCTGCGATCTGTGGCACTGGCAAACCACGCTCGTCGCAAAGGATGCAACAGAAGTCGTCACTGCGCTTCTCTCAAAGAAATTTCGGTCGGTATCCCCCGGCATTGTGGATATCAAAAAGGGTGACAACGTTTTCTCGAAAGGTATACTGGTGCGCGACGTAGACGGACACGCGGTCCGCATTGTGGAAAGGTGAACGCCATGTCCAAAGCGAATCCAAAAACAACGGCAGAAGATCGACGCCTCAGCGAATCCCACGCCCGCACCCGCAATTGGCAGCGATGGGGTCCATACCTGAGCGAACGACAGTGGGGGAC
>CALEZK010000685.1 GCA_937928585.1 uncultured bacterium
CTTGGCACGATGGGCAAGGCCGCGCGTCCAGGCGAAAATCGAGGCGATCGCGTTCCGCGAGGGCAACGGCTTCGCGCAACATTTCGGGTTCGAAGACAACGTCGGCATCTACAAACAGAAAGTAGTTTTCTTCGCGATTGTAACGCTTTCCAGTCTCACGTTCGATTTGCAATACGCCTTGCCAAAGCGCGTTCGATTTGCCGAACCACCCCTCCACCATCGGCGGATCACGGACTAACTGTACCTGCGGGAAGTCGCGCTGAAGGGCATCGAGAATGCGTGGCGTCTGGTCCGTCGAATGATCGTCGATAAACCAGACATCGAGATCGGGGTATGATGTTGCGAGCAGCGAACGCGCGGCTTCGTCCAGGTTTTTTTCTTCGTTGCGCACGGGCACCAGCACCGTGACGTGCGGCCATTTCTTAGGCGGCGTTATGCGCGACGCGCGCGAAAGACGGGGAAAGCCGGAAATATTACGATGGAACTTCGCGCGCCGCTCCCTGCGTTTCCACACCAGCACGACGATATAGAGCCAGACGATTGCGACGGCAATCGGGTGCGGATAAATGCAAGCGACAACAAGGAAGGCAAAGAGTGACCACCAAAGCACCACGGCCGCAGCGCTTATCCTTGGCCGCAGTCCGCGCGCGATAGCACCAACGTCTACCGAGGCGCTGTCGTGATCACCGGCGCCCGGCTGACTTGCTGGGGCGCCGGTGGTCACGATGGATCACGCTTACAACGACATCGTCGTGTTTACAGGCGGCTTCTTGTCTTCCTTTATCGCCTTAAGGGCCGCTGCCGCCATCTGGGGTTGTTTCGCTTTCGCGATGGTACGAATGTGTTTCACGTCAAAATTACCTCAGTTATGGTTGCGTCTGCACACAGCACAGACAAGCAGACTACAGGCCGATACTTTACCTTGTTACATGGGCCGTGGCAATTACGAGAATCGCAACACAATTTAGATGCAAGATTCCGTCTCAATTTGGGACTGGGGCGTTAGTGAAAGGCGAATCCCTGTTCGCCCCTCAAAAACCGTCGGCATCGCGCACTCTACCAATGCACAAGGCTTTGCCCCAAAAGATCTTAACGCCGCGCGTGTCAATAAATTACCCCTCGTCTTGTAAATCCTCGAACCATGCGGAAGTACGCGTCGAATCGACTTCGCGGCTGCAACACGACGTCTTTAACTTGTAGGGGACTTGTGGTCATGCTAGAAAGGCCGCTCGTTAATGCACGCCCCGAACTCTTGATCGTGTAGAAGTCAGGGTGCTCCGCGTAAACCTGAAGTGCTCGTGTTTGCACTTAGATAGCCGGGCGTTCATCCTGCTTCCCTGCTTCGAGAACGTAGAGAGGATGCTGCGTAAGGCCCTGCATGGTGGAGCCCGGTTGGGTGCCTACCACCCCTTGTGTTTTGAATTAATTGGTGGTAACATGTGCGGGAACCTGCTGTATATTGAGTAGATAGGCCGGAAACGGCAGCCACAGGCGAGTAGCCAGTGGAGGACTGAGGGAAAACTGTTGACGGCAGCTCCGCTGGGGGGTTGCAACCCACGCTGGTGCAAGAAAGTTGTTTTGCCCAGCCGTCATCAGTAGGATAAGGGCGTTCAGAAGCCTGAACGCTGTAGTGTAGAGTGCAAAAGGAGGAAACGCACATGACAGTTCGTAGTCGCATCGCTTCGCTGGCTCTGCTGGCGGCGGTAGCCCTTCCGCTCGCGGTTGGCTGCCAGTTCCTTGTATTCAAGATTTGTGTGAAGAATGACACCAGCTACTACCTTGACGAAGTGGCCATCAAGACGGCCGGTGAGCCCACCTATCCGCCTGCGACCATTGGCGAAGTCGCCCCTGGCGGTTCGGATGTGATCGGTGGTGTGAGCGCGGGTGCGTACGACGTTCGCGCAACGTTTGACGTTGCTGACGACGACGTTTGCGAATCCGTGCTTGAGCTTACGGGCATCGAAATCGAGAACACGAACCTTTGCATCACGTATGACGAAGTGAGCGCCCCCGCCAAAGGCGATGGCTGCACGGAAATCTACGCGACGCTGGACTACGTGATCTAACGCTCGCTCAGATTTAGCACTTTTCGACGCCGGGGTACCCAGTGACCCCGGCGTCGTTTATTTGTGTAGGACATTTCCCTCTCGACAATCGGGGCGACTCCGCGTAGAATAGCTGTGTTGAGAGCAGAATGGGTTTGTTGTGCGTGAATCAAGGGAGGAATTTCACATGTCACGTCGAATTGCTACGCTGGCCTTATTGGCTGCGGTAGCGCTGCCGCTTGCGGTAGGCTGCCAGTTCCTGGTTTTCAAGATCTGTGTGAAGAATGACACCAGCTACTTCCTCGACGAAGTGGCCATCAAGTCGTCGGGTGAGCCCACCTATCCGCCGGCGTCGCTCAAAGACATCAGCCCCGGTGGCTCTGATGTTGTTGGCGGTATCGGCAAAGGCGCGTACGACGTTCGTGCAACGTTCGACATCGCAGATAACGTTGTTTGCGAGAGCGTCGTTGAACTGACGGGCGTCGAGATCGAAAACTCGAACCTCTGCATCACGTATGAGCAGCAGCCAATCGACGAGAAGGGCGGCGAATGCTCTGAAGAGATTTACGCGACGCTGGATTACGTGATCTAGCGCTAGGCGCGGGTCGAGACATCTATTGACAATGGGCCGAGGCGAGCGATCGCCTTCGGCCTTTTTTTTGTGCGTTGAACAAGTATCTCGACAAATCCTGCATTCCTCGTTACAATGCGCACCTAGTCCAGTAGCCTGGACGGGTTTATTTGCGTGAACCAAGGGGAGGAACTCACATGTCACGTCGAATTGCTACATTGGCTCTGTTGGCCGCGGTAGCGCTGCCGCTTGCGGTAGGCTGCCAGTTTCTAGTGTTCAAGATTTGTGTTAAGAACGACACGACCTACTTCCTTGACGAAGTCGCGATCAAGTCGTCGGGCGAACCCACGTATCCGCCTGCGTCGCTCAAGGACATCAGCCCGGGTGGCTCTGATGTTGTTGGGGGCATTGGCGCGGGTGCGTACGACGTTCGCGCGTCGTTTGACATCGCGGACAACGTGGTTTGCGAAAGTGTTGTCGAGTTGACGGGTGTCGAGATTGAGAATTCGAACCTGTGCATCACGTACGAACAGCAGCCGGTAGAATTCGGCAAGAGCACGTGCGACGAAGAAATCTATGCAACGCTCGATTACGTAATCTAACGACTCGTTTCGATTGTGTTTTCCCGAGGGCGGCGCTAAGCGCTGCCCTCGGGCTTTTTATGTTTGCACGAAGCAGCACGGTGCCCCTAAGATACACGCGGGATCCCCTAAAGCCATGAACGTGAAGACAGCCCCCATACCCGCAGTTCGGGCATTGCCGGAGAGCGTTGCGAATCGCATCGCCGCCGGCGAGGTCGTGGAACGCCCTGCCTCGGTCGTGAAGGAGCTCGTTGAAAACGCGCTGGATGCGCGCGCAACGCGGATCCAGGTGCGCATCGTTGCAGCGGGCCGACGCACCATCGAAATCATCGATAACGGACACGGCATGTCGGAACAGGACGCCCTGCTGGCAATAGAGCGGCACACGACGAGCAAGATTCGCCGCGCGGAAGACCTGGACAATATTCTGACGATGGGTTTTCGCGGGGAGGCGCTTGCGAGCATTGCGGCGGTGTCGCGGTTCGAGTTGGTAACGCGGCGGGAACGTGACGACTCGGCCTCTCGCATTCGCGTGGAAGGCGGCGTGTTGCGGGATGTCGAACAGGTCGCGGCGCCGGTGGGCACTCGGATTTCAGTCAATCGCCTGTATTTCAATACCCCGGTGCGCGCGAAGTTCCTGAAAGGGATTACGACGGAACTCAGCCAATGTATCGACGTGGTCCAGCGGCATGCGCTGGCGCAGTCTGGCATTGGGTTCCACTTGACGCACAATGATAAGACGCTTATCGACATCCCCGAGGGTGCATCGATGCGGGAACGTATCGCGCTGATTTGGGGACTGAGTTTCTTGAAAGACATGATCGCAATCGACGGAGAACAGGCGGGATACCGTATCCACGGGTTTATTGGGACGCCTGCGCTGTCGCGCTCGCAGCGATCACATCAGTATTTCTTTCTGAACCGTCGGCCAGTTGTGAATCGTTCGCTGCAATACGGCTTTGAAGACGGATACCGTTCTTTGCTGACTATCGGGCGTCATCCTGTTGGCATCCTGAACATAGAAACGCATCCGCGCCTGGTCGATGTGAACATACACCCGGCGAAGCGCGAGATCCGGTTTCGCGACGAACGCGTGGCACGCGATGCGATACGGGACATTGTGCGTGCCCGGCTTGAGGAAATTGCGGAGCCTCTACCGTCCCCCGCTGTCGTGCCGGTGCGGTCTCCTGCGGTTTTCACCTCACCGCAGGAACGCTCGTTCGCTCCATCATTCGAGGCGCACGAATCGGGGATGGAAGACGCACTCGATCTGGCAGGGAAGAAGCCTGACGGGATTTTTGTGTACTCGCCGCAGGCAGAAGAGATTGAAGCTACGGCAAGCACGCCCGCGCCGGTGCAGACCGAGTTTTCTCCGCCGGAAGCGGTCCCGGGAAAAGTCGAGCCTTCCGCGGTGTATCGCGCGATGGGGCGCGTGGACGACGCGCCAATGCAGTTGTTCGATACTTATTTGCTCGTGCCGGAAGATGATCGGTTGTTAATAATCGATCAGCATGCGCTGCACGAGCGATTGCGGTACGACCATCTTTATGCGGACCTGGAAGATCACGATTACCAGGCGCAGCAACTCGCCGTGCCGCTGCTGGTTGAGGTGCCTCCCTCCCATCAGAAATTACTGGATGCGAATTTGGAAATCTTCCGTCGCATCGGAATTGAGATCGAGCCTTTCGGCGGCTCGACGTATCAGGTCACGGCGATTTGCCATCTGTATGAAGATGGGCGCGTGCCGGACGCGATATACCGTGTGCTTGATCACCTCGCCCAAGGCGAGTTGTTCAGTCGCGAAGATTTTCTTGCCGATGCGCTGCGGCTTACGGTTGAGGCGTGTCGCGGTTCGGTGAAGGCCGGCGATCGTCTTTCGACACAGGAGCGCCGGGAATTGCTGGATGGATTTCAACGGCTTCGACCGCCGTATACCTGCCCTCATGGACGTCCCATCATAACGGAACTGACGCAAATCCAGATGGAGAAAAGTTTCCGGAGACGTCAGTGACTTCAATCCTCGCCGTAGTCGGCCCAACCGCTTCGGGCAAGACGGCACTCGCCATCGAACTTGCGGAGCATTTAGGAACCGAGATCGTTTCCGCCGATTCCATGCAGGTATACAAAGGCATGGCTATCGGGACAGGCGCGCCGAGCGCGAAAGAACTTGCGCGGATCAAGCATCACTTCATTGGGTTTCTCGATCCGGGAACTGTGTTTTCCGCGGGTGACTACGAAAGACTTGCGCGGCCCGTTGTTGAAGACTTGAATCGTCGCGGAAAGATGGCAGTGGTTGTTGGAGGATCCGGGCTGTACGTGCGCGCGTTGATTGACGGCCTGTTCGATGGGCCGGGTCGCGACGACGAGATTCGCTCGCGATTGCACGCGCAAGCGGATGAATTGGGCGTGAGTGAGATGTATTCGCGGCTCGCGTCAATCGATCCCGATTATGCTGCGCAGATTAAGCCGACTGACCTGAAACGAATCGTACGCGCGTTGGAAGTTTACGAAATCAGCGGGACGCCCCTGTCCGTGCTGCACGCACAACACCGCGCGGTGCATCCTCCGCTTACCGCCGTGCAGGTTTTGATCGACTGGCCCCGCGCGCAGTTGTATGCGCGCATTAATGCGCGTGTGGACCAGATGCTGGCTGACGGATTCGTGGACGAGGTTCGCGCGTTGGATGTGGGTGGTCATGCGCCCCACTTGATGCGCCTGCGGTCCTTGGGATATCGCGAGTTTCTGGCCTATCTTCACGGAAATCAGTCGTTTGAACAAGCCTCAGAAGCGATGAAGAAAGTGACACGCAACTACGCGAAGCGACAACTGACCTGGTTTCGCGCGGATAAGCGGGTGCGGTGGTTGGGCGTGAGTGACAACGTCGTAACGGATCAATTGGTATCGCAGTCCCTGAGTGCCCTGGAAGGCTAGCATGATCTGTTAGAAGGGGAAAAAGCGCATCTGCCCAACGCGGAGGCTTGAATTGAAAACCTGCCTACTCCAGGTATAGCGTTGCCGCAGGAGAATCGCGTGAATGTATGCGCCTTTTAAGCATCTCTATAGTTCACCGCGTGATGCCACGGTTGCATGCGGATTGATTGCTGGATTCCTTTATTCGTGTGAAGCGTCCTTAGGCCGCGATTCACTGAATCTTGGTATTGGGATTGCGATGACAATATTGCCTTTCCTTGGCCCGGCAATATCATTACGTTCGCCGGCCCGCGCGTTGACAGCAAGTTTATTCACAATTCTAGTGTTTGCATTCGTTCTGGTGTTTGCCCCGCCGATTAAAGGTCGAGACGAGCTTCCTCTCACCGTATGGGGCTCGCCCTATGCCAACGTGTGGGTGCCCTGGTATGACGACTTGCATTGGAATTGGCAGACACGTGCGTATATCGGTTTCTCGTTGTACTGGTTCGGACTGGGCGTCTCTTTACTCGTGATTTCAACTTCGCTCGTTGACCTTTGGCATTGTCTACCAAGGATTGTGATGAGCGCGGGAACTGTAGCTTTGGTTGCTTCGCCCCTCTATATCCTTACCTGGGGTGCAAAAGCGACAGGGACGCGTGGAGATCCTGCATCCACCGCTACCGAGCTTTGGTCCTCGCTCACGGTCTACGCCATTCTGTTTGCCGTGTTGCCTTGGTTACTATTTTTCGTCTACGAGCGCCTTCCACGCCGTGTTACATCGCTCCCACCACAGACCCGCGACACAACACCCGCTTGAACGATTTCAACTCTCGCGAGAGTGATTCACACAACCAACGGTTGCTTCCCGCACATCCGAAGCAGGTGCTAAACTATGGCGTTTGGCATATACGCGATCTTGAAGTACAACATTAACAGCAGTTTGGATACATGGATTTTCTAAGCACATTGAAGAATCAGGTCCTCGTGATTGACGGGGCAATGGGCACGCAGGTGCAGAACCTGGATTTGTCGGACGCGGATTATGGCGGTCCGGAGTTCAAGATGTTGCCGGACATCCTTGTGTTCTCGCATCCGGATGCGATCAAGGGCATTCACCTTGCGTACTATCGGGCGGGATCGAACGCGGTCGAGACGAACACGTTCGGCGCGACGCCATTTCGCCTCGGCGAGTACGATTTTTCGAGGCTGGACCTCGCCGCATTCGCCGCGAATCCGTATGGCATCGATTTGCGCGCATTGAACCATCATGACATGGCGTATCACATGAGCAGGCGCGCGGCGGAAATTGCATGCGAAGCGCGCGAGGAACATCGGCGCGACGCTGATTACGACGGTCGCCCCTTGTTTGTGCTGGGGTCGATTGGCCCTTCGAACCGCGTTCTCTCCAGCACGGACGCAAATCTGACGCTATCGACGTTCGACGCCGTGATGGACAATTTCCACGTGCAAGTGCTGGGATTGATAGATGGCGGCGCGGATGTGCTGCTATACGAAACGCAACAGGATATCCTCGAACTGAAAGCGGCGGTGATGGGGGGGCAACGCGCGATGCAGGAGCGTGGGAAGCACCTCCCGATCATGGCACAGGTCACGGTAGATCAGTATTCCAAGATGCAGATTTTCAACACCGACATCCATGCCGCCCTTGTCACCATGATGGGAATTGGCATTGATACCTTTGGCATCAACTGCAGCATCGGGCCGGATTTGATGACCAAGACCGTGGAGAAGCTGGCACGATACTCCCCGCTGCCGATCTCGGTGATTCCGAATGCGGGTCTGCCCGTGTCGGAGGCGGGGCGCACGGTTTTCAAGTTCACACCGGAGAAGTTGGCAGAGCATCTGGATGTTTTCACGCGCGACTACGGCGTCAACATCGTGGGCGGTTGCTGCGGCACGACGCCGGATCACATTCGCTCCATCGTGCAGACGCTGAAGGCGCGGAAGCCTGCTGTTCGCAAGCCAGAAAACGGCCTTTACATTTCAGGGCCGCAGGAAGCGGTACTGCTGGACAGCAGTGAAACCTTGATCATGATCGGCGAGCGGCTGAATGCGCGCGGCTCGGCGAAAGTGCGCGACGCCGTGGAGAGCGGCGGCCCAATCGACCATGCAGCACTGGAAGAAGTCGTTGAGGAACAGGTGCGCGGACTGGGCGTGAAGGTCATCGACGTTTGCATGGACTCCAACCTCGTCGATACGACCGAAGCGTTGAAGAACGTCGTGCACAAGCAAACAACAGATTTCAGCGGCGCGATGTGTCTGGACTCTTTTGCGGTCGAGGCGCTGGAAGAAGCGATCAAGGTGTATCCGGGACGGCCAATCATCAATTCCATGTCGATGGAGGAGGTTGCGCCAGGGGTCACCAAGGTTGACGCGGTATGCAACGCGACAAAAGCACATTGGCCGGTGTATATCGGGCTTGCGGCAGGCGCGAAAGGCCCCGGTGCAACGCGGGAAGAGAAAACCGACCTTGCGCGGCAGATTGTGGAGAATGCCGCTAGGCACGGCGTGACGCCTGCGCAGATTTTCATTGATATGAACGTGTTTCCCGTGGGATCGGAGTCTGACGAGTCCATGAACTTCGCGGTGGAGTCGCTCGAATCCATTCCGATGATCAAGGCGATTCACCCCGACTTGCGCACGACGTGCGGCGTCGGCAATCTGACCAATGGGCTTGCGAAAAAACCGTATATGCGGAAGGTGCTGACGTCGGTTTGGCTGGACGAGGCTCGCAAGCGCGGGCTGGACGCGGCCATTATCAATCCCAATCATTACGTTTTCGTGAAGGATCTGGATCCGCACGATTATGAGTTGGGCCTTCGAACGATTCTGCATCGCGACATGCAGGCCTTTGAAGAACTGGAAGAGA
>CALEZK010000686.1 GCA_937928585.1 uncultured bacterium
TGCCCGCCGAACGCTTGGAAAAAGCAGAAGAATCTGAACGCTTGGAAGCGATTGCCATGACTGGCCGAGGCATCGCCCACGACATCAACAATCTGATGGAGACGGTACTCGGCAATGTTGCATTGCTTAGAGGGGATCTGAAGGACGACCATCCTCGCGTGGCGACCCTTGAAGCGATCGAGAAAGCAGCTGAACTCGCGGGGAGTCTGACGCAGCGCATTCTCGCCGTAACGCAAGGCACCACCCGAAAACCGGAGCCGGTAAATCTCAATTCAATTGTGTATCACCTCCTCCTGGTGGAAGAGACAAAGCTTGCGCCGAGCGTGCGCATTGTACGTCACATCGATCCTGATCTTTGGCGTGTATTGGCGGAACATACCGCAATTTCGCAGGCAGCCTTAAATCTTGCGCAGAACGCCGTCGACTCCCTCAACGGAAAAGGTCGCGTGACAATCAGGACACGCAATGTCGTGTTGGAGCCGGGTTCAATACCGGAAGGTTCCGACCTTAGCCCGGGTCCATACGTGTTGCTTTCAGTTGAAGATGACGGCGAGGGGATGACACAGCAAACTTTGTCTGAGATATTTGAGCCGGGCTTTACGACACGAAACGGAAAACCTGGTCAGGGATTGGCCACGGTTCGCAAGATAGTAGAGGCGTCGAAGGGCTTTGTTCAGGTCAATAGCTTCCCAGGGAAAGGCACGGTGTGTCGAGTATACCTGCCGGCCCTTGAAGCTGGGCGCGTCGCGAAGCCGGCGCCGACAATGAATGTTCCCGCTGGCGGCGAAACCATCCTGATAGTAGACGACGAGCGCATGATACTTGAGGTGACGCAAGAGACCTT
This sequence comes from uncultured bacterium, assembly GCA_937928585.1. GTDB lineage: Bacteria > Hydrogenedentota > Hydrogenedentia > Hydrogenedentales > SLHB01 > JABWCD01. The sequence goes on from CALEZK010000686.1 coordinate 845, forward strand.
GCGACGACTGGGCTACAAGACACTTACAGCCCGAAATGGGCAGGAAGCGGTAGAGATCGCAAAAGTTTACGACGGTCCAATTCATCTCGTGCTGTTGGACATGTCGATGCCGGTTATGGGGGGCGCAGACGCCTTCCCCCGAATTAAATCCATTCGACCGGATGCGCGAATCATCGTTTGCACGGGATTCGAACAGGAATTGGTATCCAGCCATCTGCTCGAAGAGGGAGGTGTGAATTCTTTCTTGCTGAAACCCTTCAGGCTTTCCGCGCTTGCCCATGAGATCAGGAAAGTGTTGGATACTTCTGACGCTGCTTAGTGGACGAGCTCCTTCGTTGCGTGGCGGCACATTTCAATCGGAAGCACCAATTATATTGCCGGTACCTTTACAAACCCTCTTGAAGCGCTCGACTCCAACGCGGCTTCCAGAATTGCCTGAGTCTTTGCACCGTCCAATATGCTTGGTGAGGCGGCTCCTCCCGAAACAATCGCGTTGATGAAATTGTAGGCGCAGTGCACGTGAAATCGCTCCCATCCAATGGTGTTTTTTGGGCCGGGCAACGCATAGGGTTTTGGATAGCGAGAGACGCATTCGATTTGCTTGAAGCCACGGTCCCCGCCGTACGCGCCCTCGGGAAGGGTGCCATCGAAGTACTCGAGGAAATTGGGTTGCATTAGATTGAAGCGGAGCGCGCCCTTGCTGCCGTGTGCCTCAAACCGGACCTCGTCCTGCACCCCTGTTGCAAGCCGGGAAGATTCCAAGGTGCCGATTGCGCCATTCGCAAGGCGGAAAAGCATGATGGATATGTCATCGACTTCGACAGGAAGTCTGCTGGCCGAACCCGCTGAAGCGGGACGATCCTTAATGTACGTTTCGCCGACGTGGAGCACCGCCTCGAATTCACCAAGCAAATGCCGCGTCAGATCGATTACATGTGCGCCCAGATCGAATAGCGCGCCGCCGCGTCCGCTCTTGGCCACGTCCAAACGCCAGGAGAAGGGGCGATTCGGGTCGACGTATCCCGCATGCAGATAGCACACGCGCGCGCTAAAAATATCGCCCAAGGCGCCAGCATCAATCAGTTCCTTGGCGCGTAGCATCGCGGGCACAAAGCGATACTGAAATGTCATCTGCACGACAGCGGTCGGGTGGGCGGAAGCACGGTCCAGCATTTCCCGCGCTTCGGCGAGCGAATTACAGAGGGGCTTGTCCATATAGATATGCTTCCCGTGTTCAAGCGCGCAAAGCAATACATCGCGATGCAAATAATTGGGCACGCTGCAATCGATAATGTCGATATCAGGTCTTGCGCATAGTTCCCGGAAGTCAGTGGTCCCGAACTCGTACCCCCATTCATCAACCGCCCGTTTCCACGACGTTTCCGAACTCGTTGAGACACCGGCGAGCACAACTTTCGCCGGTGCGGGGTCGTAGTAGAATCCTAAAGAACGGTAGGCATGGCCATGCATTTTGCCCATGAACCCGTGACCAACCATTCCGACGCGGAGCGTGCGCATATGTAAGTTTTCCTGTTACTGATTGAGAACGGACCGAAGCAGTCCCATGCCGTTGTTATAGAAAAGGTCTTCAACAAATGATCGCGGCAATTGCAAGCGGTCGACAGCTTTCTTGATTCCCCTTAACTCTTCGTAGAGAAACCCTGTAAATTGCAGTTTCTGGTGATCGTCGGAGATAGAAAGCGCCCACGGAACAGGTGTTACGTAGGTGTATTGATCATTGATTTCGACCGACTTGCCCGGTGCAAGGGCGATTGGGATGTCGGTGGCATATAAAATTTTCATTGGATCGACCGTGGCGAAAAGATGTTCCATCACTTCCCAATGATTCACCATGGCGAGGTCGTAATACAGATTCGGCAGGCCCTTTAATGCTTCGAGATTGCCTAGAGCGTTCTTGAGGTAGTAGGCACGTCCAATATGCGCGAGGACGATTCGCGCTTTTGGGTAGCGTTCGCAGAGCTCGACAAGTTGTGCCTGATTTACCGGATCCGCAAGCCGCGCCTTTCTTGGTATGTGAAGCATGACCAGTAGACCAAGGTCATTCACGGCCTTCATGGCCCAGTCGGGCAGCATTTCGTGTATCTCGACGGAATTCACATCGGGTTTTCTTACATAGTCTGGATACGGCTTTACGCCGACAAATTTTCCTGAGGCGAGATCATTCTGAAGCGCGTCAGGCGAATCGTTGTGCAAATCCAACAGCCTCAGGCCAAAGTATTTCTGATTGTCACACTGTGCACCGATATAGGCATTATTGAGAGCGCTGTCATAGCCGACCAGGGGCATTCCAAAACACACCGCGGCAGTTTCACGACCGGGATACACGTATGCGAGATCATGTTCGAGATCGTCGAAATCATACTTGGCCAGCGGATGTCCCCCGCACGCAAAAGGTGAAGAAGCAGGGACGACCCCATCGTTAAACACGTGAACGTGAAAATCGAGAATGCGGGCGGGTAGAAACGAATCCAGCTCTTCCGCGAATAGTTTTCTGTTGTGATTCAATTCTGTAGTTTGACGCCACACTGCGATATGCCTTTCCCGATCAGCGAATGATTGAATAGTCGAGTCCCGAGTGCGATGCAAACGCACACAATTCCGGAAGTCTTGAGCCAAGAACCAGTGCGCTGTGATGTGTGCCACCCGCTCTTGAATAGACTTCGAGAAACCCCTCGATGGCGGTGGACGGTGTCAGCCACCCGCGGACCCAGTCCTCAAAACAGTTGAGTTCATTTTCTGGTTGTACGGTCATTTCGGCCAAAATTAGAGAGAAAGTGTCGTTGGGTCCCGGTGCAATATTCACCAGTACCGACGGTCCAGGCTTGGGCGCGCATGCGAGAATCGCGGGATTGTGTACGGGAGTCCAAGGAAACTCCTTTTCACAGAGGCGCGGTTTCTTGGCTGCAGTTTGGGGATTCACCTCTCCCATGTGCGAGATAAACAGAGTACGCGCCGCCCAATCGGGGCAGAACACTTCCGTGA
>CALEZK010000687.1 GCA_937928585.1 uncultured bacterium
GTTCAGTGGCGCGCAGCCTTCTTGGCTATGATCGCGCTGTCCAAGAGCGGGTTGCCGATTGCAGAGGCGTTTGAAGCCATTGGCAAGGAGATCGGCAGCGGTTCGCTCGCGCGCGTGATGGCGCAGGTGCGCGGGGCGTTGCAGCAGGGGCAGACTTTGCACGAGGCGCTTCAGCGGCACGTCGGAGCGGTGCCGCCGGTCTATATTGCTGCGGTGCGGGCGGGGGAAGAAACAGGAAACCTGCCCGCGGTGCTTGAGAACTTCGCGGGATACGCGACGCAGATGGTTGCATTGAAAGCGCGGGCGCTCGAAGCGATGACGTATCCGCTGGTTGTATTGGTTGTCACCTTCGGCGTTATTACACTGCTTCTGGGCAGGATAATTCCCTATTTCTCCGATGTGTTTAGCTCCTTTGGCGCGCAGCTCCCCTGGATCACCCAGTTCTGGCTGGGCGTGAGCGAAATCTTTCGGGAACAGTTCGGCGTCGTGATGTTTGTGTTGTGCGGCCTGATTGTCATTGGGCTGTTGTTGTCGCGATCGAAGCCGGGCCGCTATACGCTGGATTGGTTGAAACTACATACGTGGGGCGTGCGCGACAGTTTCACATCCGCGTCGATGGCGCGGTTCTGCCGGTCGATGTCCGTGCTGCTTGCGGGGCGGGCTTCGATGGATACGAGTATCGAGCTCTCGGCGGCGACCTGCGGCAATTCGGTGCTGGATGCCGCGGCGAAGGACGCGGCGAACTCGGTGCGGCAGGGCACGCGGCTGGCCCTCGCCTTTGAGATGACGGGGCATTACAGCAGCCTTTTCTGTTGGTTGGTGGATGTGAGCGAAAAGCGCGGCGACGTGCAGACGGCGATGCACGAGTTGGCGAAGAATTACGAAGATGCGTTCCAGCGATCGAGCCGCGCGATGATTTCGTTCCTCGCGCCGGCCTTGCTGATCATCATGGGGTTGATCGTGTTATCCGTCGTGTTCGCGTTGTACGCGCCGGTCTTTTCACTTTCAAATGTTCTGGCGGGCTCATGAACTGGGGGCGCACATTTTTCGACGTGGATTTGTTAACCGGGGTTTCGCGGCGAACGAAGACCTTTCGCCGGGGTGAGGGTTGGCCCGGGCCAGCATATTTCTATCGGAATACCTGGCGCGACGACCTCGTGCGTTTGACGTCGCAGTTGTCCGCTATCGTGAAATGCGATGCGCCGCTGGCAACGGGTCTCGAACGGGCGATATCCGACAACCCTTCGCTAAAGCTCGTGCAGGCGACCATCGCACTGCGCGATGACCTTGCGTCCGGCATGCGATTGGCCGATTCGGTGGGAAAGTATCCACGTTTTTTCCCCGCGTGGTATGCGAGCTTGATTGCCGCGGGGGAATCGACGGGGTCCCTTGCGACTGCGCTGTCGTCCGCGGCGGACCAATTGATGCAGGAGGATCATTTTCGCAAGACGATGAACAGTTGGATTGCCTACCTCACTTTTGTGTTCTTCATGCAGGCAATGATTGCCGCGTTTCTTTTTACGTACATCGTGCCCGAATTTATTTTGGTCCTCGATGATTTCAATGCAACGCTTCCGCCGAGCTTTGCATTCGTCTATGCGATGTCGAAGCCGTTTCTGACGTCGGTGTTTATTGCGCTGGGCATTGTGGCAATCGTGTGGCTGTGGTATTCCATGTTGAACATGCTTTTTCGGCATTGGTTTGCCAGAGTTGGCGGACGCGTGCGCGATTTTATTTCCCGGCTTCCCTTTTTGGGTTGGTGGGGCAGGACTCGAGGACTTGCAGATGTTGCCGCGGTGCTCGAAAGATTGGCCGCTGCGCGCGTGCCGCTGAACGAGGCATTACGCAACTGCGCGGCGCTCGATGTGAGCGCGTCCATCCGATCTGCGTTGCAGCGCGTCGCGCGCAGCGTAGAACAGGGCACTTCCTTTTCCGATGCGCTGAAAGCGGAGCGCGGCGTGTTTCCCGCTTCCTTTGTAACGCTGCTGGCGCTGGGAGAGACTGCGGGACGACTGCCCGAGGCATGCGGGCATTTGCAGAACATGTACCGGCAGCAGGCACTGACGCGCAGAAACATGCTCTGCGATGTGCTAGGGCCAATTGGCGTGTTGGGGCTGGGCGTGCTTGCTTTTGCGATCTATGGGGGCTTGTTCCGGGTTGCCATCGCACTCGCGGAAGCGTTGCTGGACAGCCTGTGATGGAAAGCGAATTACAGCGCGGAGTATCAATGCCATGACGTCGTTGCATTTATTGTCGTTGGATTTCGCTGCGCATGGCGCGCCGCCGTTTTCCGAGATTGCGGGCGAACTGCTCGGGCTGCTGGAGACGGGCGGCGAATCCGGCGCGGTGGACGCGCTCGACTGTGCACTGAAGCATGCGGCAGCGCATGGCGCCACGGACGTTCATCTGGAGCCGTGGGAAGATTGCAGCGCGCTCCGGTTTCGAATCGACGGCATACTTCATGACGTGGCACAACTGCCTCGGGCGCATCATCCGCGATTGGCGGCGCGGGTGAAGATACTGGCGCGCATGGTGACGTATCAGCGCGATTTGCCGCAAGACGGCCGGATTGATCCCGAGCAAGGCGGCGGAAAAGCGATTCGTGTATCGACCTTTCCGACCGTGAATGGCGAGCGCGTGGTGCTTCGGATGATGGAAGGCGCGGATGCGTTGATGCAGGTGCGATCACTCGGGTTCGACGATTCGATAGCGGAACGTTTGGGCAATTTGATACGGCGTCCGCAGGGCACACTGCTGCTTACCGGTCCGAGTTCGAGCGGAAAGACGACGACGATTTACGCGTTATTGCGCGATTTGTTGGATAACCGGGTGCCCGCGCCGCACGTTGTGACTATCGAAGATCCGGTTGAGCGCCGGTTGCCGGGCATGGCACAAACGGAAATCGCTCCCCACCAGGGATTCACGTTCGAAGCAGCGCTGCGATCGTTGCTACGGCAAGATCCGGAAGTGATTATGGTGGGCGAGATTCGCGATGCGGACACGGCGCGCACCGCGATACAGGCCGGGTTAACGGGCCATCTCGTCGTGAGCACGATACATAGCGGGTCCGCTGCGGGCGTGTTTACACGGCTTCTGGACATGGGCGTCGAACCGTATCTCGCGGCATCTTCGGTTAGCGGCGTGCTGGCGCAACGGTTGGTGCGACGTGTTTGTGAAAAGTGCGCCGCGCCGTATACGCCGGATCCTTTGTTGTTGCGCACGTATGGCATGAATGATTTCGAGGGGTCGTTCTTGCGCGGCGCGGGCTGCGCCGCATGCCACGGCATTGGCTTCCACGGTCGCACGGCCATCGGCGAACTTCTATGTCCGGGAGAATCCTTTTCTGAACTGGTGTTGAAGCAATCGCGCACGAGCGTGTTACAGGAACTTGCCGAGCGGGAAGGCATGCGCACGTTGTTGCATTGGGGCGCGCAATACGTGCGCGAAGGCAAGACTACGGTCGAAGAGTTGCAGCGCGTGCTGCCGCCGGTTGTGTCGTGATGCGGCGCAGGGGTCCACGGACACGCGGTTATGTGATGGTCGAGCTGTCCGCGGCGATTTTTGTACTGACTTTGGGGTTGCTTGGTGTCGCGAAGTTGTGTCAGTTCGGGTTGGACCGGTTGCGGTGGCTTGAAGAGCAGTCGATAGCGGTGCAGGCCGTGCAGAACGAGATCGAGACGCTACGCGCCCTTCCCTTTGAACGCCTTGCGGCCGGTGAGCATGACTTTGTGAGTGTATCGCCATCGTTGTTGCGGCTGAGTGATCGGTATGAAGCGCGGGTGCTCATATCCGAGTATCCGCATGCGGCGCAGGTCAAGGAAGTAACCGCTTCGATCATTTGGCTGACAGAGAACGCCCGGCGAACCGAACGCACAGTGACGACACTAATTGCGGAGAAGCGGCCATGAAGTCCCCGCGGTTTCGGGAAACTACCGGTGCGACGATAATTGACATGCTGGTATACGTGATCATATCGGCGGTGATTCTGAATTTGTCGATGGCTGCCTTCCTTCGCACCGGTCGGATCGCGTCAACCGGAACCGAACGCATCGTAGACGCGCACGCCCTGCAACGCTTCTCGGAATCTTTTACGCGCACGGTTCGCAGCGCGGATGGGTTCGTGGATCAAGTTGGGCCATTTGCCTCTAGTGGAAAGTTACTCTTGCTTAAGACAGCGAACGGCCATACGGGCATTGGGTTCGCCGGTGAGAAGCTGGCGATCTGGGACATCGAGCAGGTTGACGGGGCGTTCCGCACGGGAGTGGTTCGCACATTCGACACGGGCTACTCTCAGATTACGTTTGCGCTGGACGCGGAGCACCGCGGGGAAGCACGCAGGGTTGCCGCGCAGCTCGTTGCAGCGGAAAGCGCGGACGACGAGACGAAATCACGAACACTCGTGGCCACGTTGCGAGTTGGACGAGCGCTGCCATGAGGAATCGCGCGCGCAATGACGAAGGTGCCGCCTTGCTTGTGGCTATCGTACTGACGCTGCTGGTGACGTCGCTGGTGGGCGGCTTTCTGGTCGTCCTGAACAACACGACAACTGGGGCAATGAAGTCCGCGCGTTCACAGGTGAGCATGCAGCTTGCCGAGGCGGGCATTGAAAAAGCCTTCGCCATGTTGCGCGTGACGCCGGACTATCGCGGCGAGGCGGGCACGCCGTTGGGCGAGGGCGTTTTTACCGTGGATATTATACCGAAAGATGAAGCGGGAGGTTTTCACGTTACGTCGCGCGGGTGGCTCGGTGCAGATCGCAGCCACCCCACGCGAATCGACGCGACGATTACGCTGTCCCCGGCAGGGCCGCGCATTGTGGCCTGGAAGGAAGCCGGGACATGATTCGGATTCGTGCTGGCTTTACGCTCATCGAATTACTTGTCGTTGTTGCGATAATCGGCATTCTTGCGGCGATCCTGCTGCCTTCACTCGCGCGCGCACGGGAGGCGGCGCGCAGGGCCAGTTGCGCAAGCAATCTGATGCAGATGGGTCTTGTGTTGCGCATGTACGCGGACGAGAACCAGGATACTTTTCCGTGGAGCGGCGGAAACTACAACGCGGACTGCCTCACTGAACTTTATGGCGATTATCTGGAGACCACCTTGATACTGAGGTGCCCTTCGGATGCTGACAGCGACGAAATCGTCGGGGAAGATGGCGGGCCGTGGAAGGTTGCCTACCTCGGCGCAAACGGGGGGGCGCGATCTTCGTATGACTATTTTGGCGCGTACACGTCCTCGCCGTCCAAGAGGACC
>CALEZK010000688.1 GCA_937928585.1 uncultured bacterium
GTCCTGGTGCGCGCCTATCGCCATATGCGTTGTGCGGGCCAGGGCCGATTCCGCGTCGAGACCATCCGGCACGAAGAGCTGTGCCGACGAAAGCTTGAACTCCATGATTACCACCATCTCCCAGGTTGCTGTGTGCGCTTTTCAGCCAATCGTTTTACCATATATACGGTGGTCAATGCGCGTTTGCCTGGAGTCGCGAAAAGAAACTCCGGTTTTGCGCTTTGTTTTTTGAAGCCCATGTTTTCGAAAGCGCTGATGGCGCCGGACTCCTCCAGCGTTTGGAGGGAGAGGGATCGGACGCGGGATTCCGCGCCAATTTTTTCCAACTCGGCCAGAAGCTGGTTGCCGACGCCTTTTCCGCGGCAGGACGCGTGCACGACGAAATCGAAGATGTGCATGCGCCGTGAGCGAACGCGGTACGCAACGGTGCCGACGACTTTACCGTCTTGCAGGGCCACGAGACCGTCGAAGCCATAGGAATCCGCGAGCTGGCGCGTACCGGGGGGAAATTGCACGCCGGACACCCGCGCCAACTCGTTCGCGGCCTGATTCAGCAGATGAATGATCTCATTTTTGTCTTTTTCAATTCGCTTCCGAATCTGAAGTCCTTTCACCTCGGCCTCTTTCCACCTGCCCTGCTCCTTGTTGTGTTTAGCGTGCTGGGAGGCTTGCGGCAGCAATTGATTGTCCGACGCGCCGGGCTTTTTCGTCCGGCAGTTGGACCGCAATTCTGTCTGCAAGCGATTGAAACTCCGATCCCAGGACGCGGTTCGCGCCTTCCACGATCAAATCGCCGCCCCGGCCCGAAGTACATCTGCCGAGAATGAGGACGTGTTTGAGGTCGTAGAAGTCTGCGTAGTGCGCGATACCGTATCCCATATAGATGCCCATGGTGCGCCAGATGTCGAGCGCGCCCGGGTGACCGGCTTCCAATTTTTCCTGAACGAACTTCAGTTTTTCGGCATCGGTTACGTTTGCGGGCAGTTCGATGCCTGCTTTAGGGGCGAGGCGGAACACGCATTGTTGGGAGAAATAGAGCGCGCCGACGCCGCGGTCGCCGCTCCATTCGTCTACAGGCGCTTCGGCGCTATAGTCGACCGGCGCGAAGGCGAGTTCGTTGAGCCAGCCGGTGATGTTGCCATCCATGGTGACGTAGCCGCCGGCTTCGCTGGAACCAAGCGCAATGCCGAGCACGCCGTTATCTTCGAGTGACATGGAACCGGCAAGGGCTGTGACTTCGCCGTCGTTCACGACTTCAAACGGAACTCCAAACTCTTTTTGAAGCCGTTGAAAAATGGAATGGACTTCGCCGAAGCGTTCGCGCGGGACGGAGCGAAAGAGCGATGCGATCATGGGGCGGCTGTTGATGATAACGCCGGCGCTGCTGCCGCCGATTGCGTCTACGCGGGGCATTTTCGACGCGGCGGTTTTGAGCGCGGTTAGGATTTCATTGTAGTGGTAGTTGGGGTCGCTGTTTTTGCGCGGCTCCCACACGACTTCTTCGCTGAAGATGGCTTCTCCATCAACCACCGCGGAGACTTTTCTATCCGAAGCGCCGAGGTCGAATCCGATCCGGCAGCCGTCGAGGTGACGGCCGAGAGGTTTTGTGGTTTCTTTTTCTGCCGGAACCTGTGCGGCTTCGCAGGAGACGATGGTGAAGGTGCGCTCGTAGACGTCCTGTCCCATGAACTGGTAGTCGAATGCGCGGGGGCCTGTGGGGGAGTAACACTTTGCGAGGTGTTCGGCGATGCTTTTGGGCCCGCCGACATATACGCGCCAGCCGCCGCGCTGCCAGAGCAGGAATTTCAGGAGGCGTTCGGCGTATTCGAGATTGGCGCGGGAGCGTGAATGGCCGTCGCGATAGACCTGGGTTTCGAAGCGCGAAATGGAACCGTCGGCGCGTTCCAAGCCGAGGACCAGGGGTACACCTGCCCCGGATTCGTCGACTTCGCGCAGAAATGCGTGATTGGCCAGGACTGCTGGCCGAAACTCTGGGTCGAGCGGCGGTGTTTGCCGTGGCGCGACGAGAACGAACTCTCCAAACATAGTCTTCCCTTCCAGCTTTAGTACGGTGGCAGGCACAACGGTAGCAAATCGCGGGGGGGTGTCGAAAGAATGTGGTTTACGGGAGATGGTGTATGGCGGACGGGGAGTATACTTTGGTGCGGGGCAGCCGCCCGCGCTGGGCTAGACGGGACAGCCACCCGCGCGAAAAGTTTTGATGTGGGTGCGTGATCGTTTGTTGCGCGGGTGACAGTCCCGGAGTTACGTGGGTGGCATTTTATTTGGCGACTTGGGAGAAATTGATGATTGAAGAAACTGGGCAAGTTTCGCGGCGCACGTTTGTAAAGTCGGGCGCGGCGTTGGCGGCTGGGCTTGCGGGTTCGCGGGCGTATGGGGCGAATGAGCGTGTGCGGTTGGCGTTTATCGGCGTGGGCAATCGAGGTTGCCAGTTGATTGCTGCCGCGAAGACGCACGCGGATATGGAGATTGCGGCGGTTTGCGACGTGTATGCGCCATACCGGGAAAAGGTTGCGGCGGAGTGTGGTTGTCCAGGCGTGGCGGATTGGCGCGCGGTGCTTGATATGAACGATGTGGATGCTGTGGTGATTGCGACGCCGGAGCATTGGCATGCGATCCAGACCATTGCGGCGTGTCGCGCGGGCAAGGACGTGTATTGCGAGAAGCCCATGTCGTACACGATTCACGAAGGGCGGCGCATGGTGGAAGTGGCTGCGGAGACGAAGCGAATCGTGCAGGTCGGTTTGCAGCGGCGGTCTTCGCCGATGCTTGCGGAACTTGGCGAGCTTGTGCGCGGCGGGAAGATCGGCAAGGTGACGGTGTCGCGGTGTCATCGCATCAGCAACATGGCACCGGCGGGCATCGGCAAGGCGGCGGACAGCACTGCGCCCGCGGATCTGGACTGGAATATGTGGTTGGGTCCGCGTCCGGAGCGGGCGTTCAATGAGAATATTGCGCCGTACAAATTTCGGTGGTGGAAGGAGTATTCGTCGCAGGCAGCGAACTGGGGTGTGCACTACTTTGATTTGTTGCGTTGGATCATTGGAGAGACGGCGCCTGCATCAGTATCGGCGCATGGCGGTGTGTTTGCGGTTAATGACGACCGGACGATTCCGGATACGATGCAGGCGATCTTCGAGTTTTCGGTGGGGCATTTGATGTTGTTTGCGCAGTATGAGGCGAGTGGAGTGCAAATCCTGCCGAGGGGCGAGGTTGAACTGCGGGGAACGGAAGGCGCGATTTACGCGGGCGCCAACGGTTTCTTGATTGAACCGGAGTCAGGCGGACAGTTTCAGGATCCCGCGCCGCGCGGAGAGAAGACGGAAGTTAAAGTTTCCGAGGGCGATGTAACCATCGCGCATATGCGGAATTTTCTGGATTGCGTGAAATCGCGCAAACGGCCGAACGTGGATGCGGAGGAAGGTCATCGTTCAACGACGATAGCGCATCTGGCGAATATATCTTTATGGACGAAATCGCGGATTGAGTGGGACGCTACCGCGGAGCGCATTACAAATAACGAGGCGGCGAATGCGTTTTTGCATTACGAGTATCGTAAGCCGTGGTCGCTTGATTAAGTGCTCCGCTCGCGCTACTGGGACAGGGTAGCTTTGCGCCTTGAGGCCACTTTGCGGACGGCGTCTTTCAGGATGATCTGTTCGTCGGTGGTGAACAGCATGCCGGCGTATGCGACGAAGTCGTGCCAGGAGAACAGGAGCGTTTCGACATCGCTGACGGCTTGGACGGTGGCGGTGCGTTGGCCGGTGGGTTCGAATTGCTGCATTTCACCGAGGACATCGGGGGCGATGACGGGTATGCTGTCTTCCTGTCCGCAGATCACATCAACCTCGCCGCGCACAAGCACACAGCCGGAGTTTTCATCTTCATCGCCCTGGATAAAGATCGCGTTGCCGGCGGAGAAGCTTGCGGACTGTCCGATCCAAAGGAAGATCATGCATGCGCGGTTGCGCATGGGTTCTGGTAGTTCTAGAACAATTGGAACAGATTGCAGGCGATTACGATATTCCGCGAGCTTCATTGCACACCCTTTCCGCCCGGCCCCCTGGGAATAGTTACTAGCCTAACACAGCGACATTGTGTTGTCCAGCGGGATTCGTCACGGGGATAATTGACAGGAGGAAGGCACGGGGTTACCTTACGCAGTCATGCCTACTCACACCATACCTGTCGAAATGCGGGACGCCGTGGCGGAAGCGCTGCACCAGGCGGTTTCGGAGTTCATGCATCCATCAATTCATCACGCGGCGGCGCTGAACACGATTGGGTGTTATTTGCTGTGTCATTTGACCTCGGCGCAGTACGAGACGGTGGCGGGGTCTATCGTGGTGCGGCAAGGGGGGACGCCGGTAGCGCTGCGGGCGGATCCGGCGCGGGTTGACGAGCACGAGTACTACGTCTGGATCGCGTTGCCGCTTGCGGATGGGCAGGTGGAGCTTGTCGATTTTGCGTCGGGCTGTTGGATGGATTGGGCGCGGGACGAACAGATTCTTTGGATTGGACCGCCGCCTCCCGCGTACGTTTGGACTTTGGAGAGCACGCTGGACCCTGCGATGGCGCGGTACACGGCGGATACGCAGATTACGTTGATGGTGCGGAAGGCGCTGCACAATGTGTTTCGTTCGGAGAATCCGCCGGAGCAGGTGAAGGATTGGGAACGGGCGATCAATACAGCGTTGGATATTCTTGTGGCGGATCCGCGGGCGATTGATTTCTTGGTGGCCGCGGGGATTGCTGAGCGGTAGATTTTTTAGTCTGGCTGGGGCGAGACGGGACAGCCACCCGCGCTGTTTGTAGTCGTGTAGAAATTGTCCGTTGGCTTGTATCGCGGGTGACAGTCCCGATTGGTGATATCCGGGTGACAGTCCCGATTGGTGATATCCGGGTGACAGTCCCGTTTGGTGGTATCCGGGTGATAGTGGTTTGTGGTTAGTGAGTCAGGGTGTGGCTATTCGAATGTCGCGCAAGACAAGTTGGACGGTTGTTTCGCCGCGCCAGGTGTTGAGCTGGGGAGTAAATGCGAGATCGACGGCGGGAGCGCCAGCGAGGGCGCCCATGCGATCGGCCATTCGGAATCCGATTACATCCGTGAGACGGGGGCCTTCTTTTGCGACGAACTTGAGGTGTCCGCCACGCAGTTCTCTCCATGAATTGACCGGCACGTGGACGCCGAATGCGCAGAATACCGGCGCGGAGTTGCCTTGTCCGAAGGGTTGGAGTTGTTCGAGGGTGCGGACGAGGCGCGTGTCCATTTCGGTGAGCGATACTTGCGCGTCGATATCGATGATGCGGCGCAGTTCGCCGGACGGGAGTTGTTCGCGGGCGATGGCTTCGAAGGCATCGCGAAACGCGGCCACGGCGTCTTCTTTTATTGTAAGGCCGGCGGCCATGGCGTGTCCGCCGCACTGCACGACGTGGGCGCTGCATGCTTCGAACGCGGCGGCAATGTTGAAGCCGTGGATGCTTCGCGCGGAACCGCGGCCGAGGCCGTCGTCGTCGAGCGCTACGAGCACGACGGGGCGATAGTGTGTGGCTTGGAGGCGACTGGCGACGATGCCGATCACGCCGCGATGCCATCCGCGATTCGCGAGAACAATGGCGCGATGTGAATCGTTGAACGATTCTTTCAGAATCGCCAGTGCTTCGGTGAGGGTCTCCCCTTCCACCAGTTTTCGTTCTTCGTTTGCCGCGTTCAATTCTTCGGCTTTTTCCCATGCTTCGTCTTCTGATTCGGTAAGCAGCAAGGTAAGACCGGCGAGTCCGTCGCCCATGCGTCCGCTTGCGTTGATGCGGGGCGCCAGTTGATAGGCGATATCTTCGGCGCGGAGGGCGTCGAGCGAGACTTTGCTGATCTCGGCGAGGGCACGCAGGCCGACTCGTTTTCGTTTGGCGGCGTCGCGAAGCCCGAGTGCGACGATGACACGGTTTTCGCCGACGAGCGGCACGACATCCGCGACGGTGCCGAGTGCAGCGAGATCGAGATCTTCGAGGGTGCCATTGAGCGCTTGCGCGAGTTTGAGCGCGACGCCGGAGCCGCAGATGTCCGCGGCGGGGTGACCGGCGGGTTCGCGTTTTGGATTGATTACCGCGAAGGCAGGTGGCAGGCCGCGCTCGATGAGGTGGTGGTCGGTGACGATGACGTCGATGCCGAGGGACTCGGCGCGCGCGATCGCTTCGTGCGCGGAGGTGCCATTGTCGACGGTGACGATGAGCGCGACGCCGAGGGCGTGCGCCCAGTCGACACGGTCGGCGCTTAGTCCGTAGCCTTCGTGCAGACGGTTGGGCATTCCGAATGCGCACTCGCCAATGCCGAATCTTTTGAGCGCGCTGACCATGAGCGCCGTGCCCGCGATGCCGTCGACGTCGTAGTCGCCGAAGACCATCACTTTTTCGTTCTTATCGCGCGCAAGGACGATTCTATCGACGGCTTTTTGCATGTCCGTCAGGTCGAATGGACTGGACATGCTGTCCGCGGACGGATTGAGGAAGGTGCGGGCGGCATCTGCGTTGGTGGCGCCGCGCAGGAGGAGCACGCGGGCGACCGCGGGGTGAACGCCGATGGCTTCGGCAAGTGCGCGCGCACCGGCGCGGTTATCCGGCGCGAGGCGCCAATCGCAGTGGCCGCGGGCGTGGTCTACCATCGCGACTTGACCACGTCGACGATCGCGGCGATGACTTCATCCGTATTCATTTTGGAGGTATCGATCAGGACGGCATCGGGGGCGCGGCGCAGGGGCGCGATGGCGCGGGTGCTGTCTTTTTCATCGCGCGCGCGGATTTCATCGGCGAGCGCGTCGGCGTCATAGGAGATGCCGCGCGAATCAAAGTCGCGCGCGCGACGGCGGGCGCGTTCGTCGAGCGAGGCGTCGAGATAAATCTTGCACTTTGCGGCGGGAAAGACGACGGTGCCCATATCCCTGCCTTCCGCGACAGTGGGTCTTTGCGCGCCGATCTCGCGTTGGAGATCCACGAGGTGCGCGCGCACTTCGGCATTGTGATCGAGCTTTGCGATGCAGCGCGTGACTTCGGGAGTCCGTATTGCGTTGCTGATGTCCTGTCCGTTCACGACGACGCGCAATTTGCCATCGTGTTCGTCGAGTTCGAGCTTCATGCGACGCGTGGCTCCGGCAAGTGCGCGCGAATCGTCGAGATCTACGCCTTGCTGCATTGCGTTCCACGTTGCGGCACGGTACATCGCGCCGGTGTCGAGATAGGCGAATCCAAGCGCATCGGCCACGCTGCGCGCGACGGTGCTTTTGCCGGCGCCCGCGGGCCCGTCGATCGCGACGATCTGCTTAATAAGTTGAGGTTGCATTAAGGGTTTGCCGTTGGGTTATGTCGATATGGCCGGAGCTGAATACCACGCTTGCGAACGCGGCTATACGACGCGCACGATGCGTCCTGCTTCGCGGATGTACGTTTGTGGCGCGTCGCGCGAGGTTTTAACTTCCACGATTGCATCTTTTGACGGCCCGACTTCGTTCAGCAGGTACGCATCCGCATAGAACTTTACGCCCGGGTCGAAGACGCCGATGGCCTTTGGCGGTTCCAGGTCGCCCTGCATATCGTCGACGAACGCAATCTGATACTCCTTTCGCAGTTTTTCGGAAATGTCGTGGAGCAGTTCCCGCATTTTCTCGATGGCACGTTTGTCTTTCTCCGCGCGCTCGACGCGATTGTTTATCGTGCGCAAGGAGACGCGCATGAAACCGCTTTGGAGGCGCAGCATCTGCGGGCTGTTTGGAGGATCGCCGCGCTCGCGCAGGAGCGTAATGAGCTGGCGCAGGAACTGGACCATGGGCATGGCCATGTTCATGCTTCTAACGCGCTCACTCGCGCCTTGCAGGACCTGCACGCCACTTTCCTGTTTCGCAATGAGCTCCTGGATCTGTTCGCGTTCCTTGGCCCACACGATAAGTCTGTCGCGGAGGTACTCGAGGCCCTGGGAAACTTTGGCAATGTCGGCGCTTGGCGCGAGCAGGCGTTCCTTCAAGGTTGCCACTTCCAACATTTCGTCGCTGATGTCGCGCTCGGGTTCGCCTTCTGTTTCGAGTTGGGTGAATTCGGCGTGGGCCTCATCGAGGTTTGTGGTGTGTTCCTGCACGCCTTCTTCGTCTTCCGGCATGATTCTGCCTTCGTAGCGCGTGAGTCTTTCGAGACGCTCTTCCGCCATGCTTATAAGGGTTTGAAAGACGTTGGTCACGCGGTTTATCAGGGAGAGACGGTGTTGGGCGCGCTGCAATTTTTCCGCCATCGGGTTTGCGTTTTCGCCGCCCAGCAGCGTGGCGACAGCGCCGCGCGCGGCGTGCTCGGCTTCCGCATGTGTGTTGGCGATTCGCTCACGAATGGTTGTTAGCTGGCGTTTAAGTCTATTGGCTTTGTTGAGCAGCCTGAGTCCGTCTAGACCTGGATCTTCGTTGTAGTCCTGACAGGTGAGGTCTTGCCGCAACACGATCGCGAGTTTTCGCGTGTCGGATTTTCGAAACGCGGGCGCACGCAGTTCGCGCGTAACGTGAAACGTGCCGCCGTTCACTTCGCCGCCGATTATGATTTTTGGCGATTTGTATACGCCCATGGTAACGCCGCCTTCGATGACGATCTCGGTGCCGGCGAATACGAGATCGGGCGACTCGGCCTGTTTACAGTAGACGCTTCCCCATTTGGAGACTACGAAAGACTTCACCATGATGCCGCGCGCGCGAATATCGCCACGGCGGACGATGACCATGCCGGAGATGTTGTCTCGCACTTCGCAGTGCAAGGACGACGCCACGCGGCCGAGCACGAAGCCTTCGACGCTTACGCTTCCATCCTCAACGACGATGGTGCAATTCTCGGGTACCTGATCGAGCACTTTCAGGTGGCCTTTTTCGAGCAGGAGAACCGGACCACGCACGTGCACGGGTATGCCCGCGAACATTTTTACGTCGCGCGGTCTGGAGGCGGCGATGTCGGCACTGGTCACAACATGGAGGCGCGACGCGATGACGGTGAGGCCCGGAGACACCGGGAGTGTCGTTGCGAGCTTCTTCAAGGCGTCGATATGCGGGCTCAGGAGGCTCTGAACACGCGCGTATGCCTGCGGATCCGGAACACGCGCCGTCAGGTCGTAGACCTCGGTGAGTAGGTTAACCTGATCCCATGCGAGGGACTTTATGCGGCCTTCGAGGACTTCGTCGATGGTTTCGCGGAGGGTCCATTGATGCCTGCGGCCGTCGGTTTGTTGTATGACGGGCTGGACCAGTTTCGTCCAATTCGCGATGGCCGCGGGTACGCCTTCGCACTGTTTGAGCCGGACTTCATTCTCTGCCCAGGAGCGGTGCCAGATGGTTGCGATGGCGGCGTCCTGAATGGTCAACGTGGCCATGACTTCCGGGTCGGCTTTGAGGACGTGATCGATTAGCCGCTCGAGCATGGCGTTAGAAAGTCGCGGCCTGAGGGCCGGCGAATGCCGCGATGGAAGTTTCATACGGCGGACGGAGGATGCCGCGTTCCGTAATGATTCCGGCGATGAGATGAGCCGGCGTGACATCGAAGGCGGGGCTATAGACTTTTACGCCATCGGGCGCGGTCTGTTTGCCGAAACCATGGGTTACTTCGTCCGCGCCGCGCAGTTCAATTGGTATTTCATCGCCGGTGGCGATGGAGAAATCGACCGTGGACAAGGGCGCGGCGACGTAGAAGGGAACGTCGTGCGCCTTTGCGATGAGCGCGACGTTGTAGGTGCCTATTTTGTTGGCGGCATCGCCGTTTGCGGCGATACGGTCTGAGCCGACGACTACCAACTGCACGCGCCCCTCGCGCATGACTTGCGCGGCGGTGTTGTCGCAGATGAGCGTGACGTCGATGCCCGCGTTCATAAGCTCCCACGCGGTGAGCCGCGCCCCTTGGAGCAAGGGCCGGGTTTCATCGGCGAATACGGCGAACCGCTTTCCTTGTTCGTGGGCGCGAAACATCGGCGCGAGCGCGGTGCCATAGGAGGCAGTGGCCAATCCGCCCGCGTTGCAGTGGGTGAGCACGCCTATGCCATCGCGAATGAGGGACGCGCCGTGTTCGCCGATGGCGCGGCAACGGCGCGTGTCTTCTTCGCAGATTTCGATGGCTTCGGATTCGAGACGCGCGACGAACGCCGCGTGGTCAAGGTGGGCGTTGTCTTCCGCGACGGCGCGCATTCTATCGAGCGCCCAGAAGAGATTTACCGCAGTGGGTCGCGAGGTCGCGAGGTAGTCCGCTGCAGATCGCACGGTAACGAGCGCATCGTCGGTGGATTTTCCGGCTTGTTCGTTGATCGCGACGAGTATGCCGAACGCGGCACACACGCCGATGGCGGGCGCGCCACGCACGCGCAGGGACTTGATAGCTTCCCAGACGGCATCGACGGTGGACAATTCTATCTCGCGCAATTCGGTAGGCAGCAGGGTCTGGTCGATGATATAGAGCGACCCTTTGTCCCAGCGCACGGTTTCCAACGGCAAGTTGCGACACTCCCCAGTACTTTGACTCGCCGTTATGCTAGCGAAGGTGGGGTGTCGATGCAATTACGTTTAATTCATGTTAGGCATCAACTCCTAGCTATTATCGTAATATGCTTTGTTTGGTGGGCGAGGCTACTGATGAATTTGTGTCGGCCCTTCAGGCCTCAAAGAAAAAGGCGGGCTGTGACCTGGGCCTTACGGCCCAGGCTACGAACCGTGACGCGCCGTTGGCGCTCCAATGCATCCTGCGCGACTTGTGAGTGGTGGAATCCGTTTTAAGTTTGTTGGTGTCCAGAATGATTCAAGCTTTGTAGCCAAGGCCAGGAACTGTGATGCGCCGATCGTGCTTGGGAACTTTCGCGCGAACTGCGCGATGGTGTCGTTAAGTCTGCTGTGAGCTGTATTGCCGGGTTGGATGCTGAGACGCACTGGGGGAGTCTTGCGTGCTATTCAACATCGTAGCATGTCAAACAGGGTAGCGTTGCTACCGCACTTGCAGATTTCCGTGCGCGTCGTTGGCTTTGCTATTTAGAAAAGGGGTTTCTCAGCGCAGTTTTTAGTCCGGGCAGTTCATTCGATGGCTATCTGGCCGTATGCGATGGTGTTTGCGGTGCCGTTCGAGCCAATGATGTCGATCACGTTGGAAGGCGCATTGCCCGCGCGGACGGAGGCGTTCAGGAATGCGCCGAAGGGCGCTTTGAAGGGAACGGGGATGCGCGTTTCGGGTTCGACCGCGGGGTAGACGGGCATCAACACATTTTGCGATTGCGCGCCGGAAAGGTAGAGCAGCACAAGGGCATTTCCGTTGGGTGTGACGTGAAAGCGCGCGTTGCCCGGTTGCTGGTCCGGTTTGCCTTCGATCAGCACAGTACGCTCAATGGCGCCTGAATTGCTTACGACTGCGAGAATGAGGTTGCCAAGGGTGGACTTATCCGGGAAGAACTTTTCGCGCATTACTTCAGCGCCGACTTCTCGCTCTATGTATAGGATATAGGCGTCGCCGTTGGGTGCGATCCAGAGGTCTTGATTTGCGATGTGTCCCGCGGTGGCTTCCACATTCGCGATCTCGATGGGCGCATTGAAACTGCCTTTCGCGGCATCGTTGCAGCGGGCGTAATAGAGCCTGCGGAAGACATAGTCCCATTTGCTGCCCGTCTTTTCGAACTTGTACTTCCGCCACTCCTCTACCGGCTCGACGATGTCACCAACGGCGACGATGTGGGCACGACTGTTCTCGATTGCGACTTGCGGATAGCAGGATCGAATTGGAAAGGTCAGCGCGCCGCGCGAAATCGGCGATCCATCCATGGTCATCATCGCGTAGTGCTGTTCGCTGGTCTTGGCATCGATGTTAACCATGATTATGTGTTGCTGCGCAGGGTCTGCCGCGTAACCGCGATACGAATGATCCGTGAACGTCGGCTTGCCCTGCCATTCGGGAGCGATCTTCGTTGGTGAAGGCTTCGGCGCGCTGAGATTGAACCACAGCAGATGCGGCTCGCAGGCGCCATATTCGGTGCCGGGGGGCATCAACGAATCGTTGACGTAGAGAAATAAACTGGACTTGGCGTCGGTCGTGAGCAGGGTTGGTTCGCGTTGTTTGAACGCGGTGGCTTCCGCGATTGGCTGCCACTCGCCGCTGACACGTTCCAGGAGGCGCCAGCGCGTGTTGCACAAGCGCGGCACCCCCTCCCCCGTTTGCATTTCGGCTACGAAGACGCGATCACCAACGCGCGCGACGGGAGAACACCCAAAACTCCACAAGGGACCCGAACCGTTGTCCGGATTCGTGTAGGTATAGACGGGTTCCTCTACGACAACGCGTGGGGTGACCGCATGCGCGTGAAGCGCGCAAATGAACGCAACGAATACGAGATGCGCGCGCATTATGCTTCGTCGCAGGCTTTCTGCCAGTTTTCGAGTCCTTTTTTCATGTGCGGGACGGGATTGTCGGGATGTTCTTCGTATTCGAGCATGATGGGACCAGAGAAGTTGATGGCTTTCAGAGCCTTCGCGACGGCGACGAGGTCCATGTCGCCTTCGCCGAGGATCTGTTCTTTGCCGCCATGTATCCAATCTTTCAAGTGCAGCGAGTGGACACGATCGCCGAGTGCGGCGATAACTTCATGCGGTTTCTCACCGGAACGAATTGAGTGGCCGGTATCAACACAGGCGCCGACTGCGACTGCGGTGCCCTTGACGGCGTTTATGGTGTCGGTAACTTTATCGTAGCGGGCGCCGGGACCGTGATTGTGTATGCCGATCTTGATGTTGAACTCTTTGCAGAGGGCGTCGACGCTGGCGAAGGCGTTGCCTTCTTTCTCGACGTCGGCGGAGATGACTTCGATGCCGAGGGCCTTGGCAAACTCGAACTTCTTACGGTTTGCGGCTTCGTCGCTACCGAACGACTCGACACCGTAGACAGGCACGTTGATGCCCGCGGCGGCGATCGTTTCTTTTACCTTCGCGAAGCCTGCGTCGGTCGCGTCCGCCTTGAAATGCACAGAGCAGAACTCCATTTCGGTGAGGCCAAGCGCCTTGAGCTGCGCGATGGAGTCTTCAAACTTGAACTCGCGAAAGCTGTAGCTCTGCGAGCCCATGCGAAATCCGCCATAGGGCAGTTTGTCTTTTTTCCCTGCGTGGGAAATGGTGGTAAACGCGGCGGCACTGGCCGCGGCGCTGGTGAGAAGAAAGGTGCGACGTCCGAACTTTAACATGGTGAATCCTCCCGATAGTTTATGAATTCAAAAACAGCACGCCGGTTCACGAAGTTATCCTGCGTCCGCGGCGCCCGTAAACTCGCGCGCGCGAACCATGCGACACGCGAGGGCCAACAAGACAGCGGTCGCGCCCAACAAGGCGAGCACCGCAAACGTATAACCGACTGGATAGACTTCGCGCATCAATTCCGCGGGAAGTTCGACTTTGTCGATCTCGATTCTGCGAAACGGCACTTCGGGCATGAGGCGCTTCACGTATTTCTGGAGCGTGAGGAAATCCGAGTAGCCGGGAAGCGCCATGACGAGGTTTTCCCAACCGAAGATAAACAATGCGCTTACGACTACAGGGCGCCGGGTCATGGTGCCGACCGCCACGCACAATGCGCCATAGGCCACGGCGGCGAATGCGATAACGCCGAGGTATCGAGTCAGCAGCGTTGCGTGTTCGGAGAGGGACAACTGGAGAAACAGCGCGAAACTGCCGTACGTGAGCAGCAAAGAACTGCAGAGCAGCGTGATCGCGACGATGCAGTATGCGAAGTATTTTCCCAAAACGATGGCGGATCGCGGCGCTGCGCGCGATAAGAGCAGCGGGAGCGTTTTGCCTTCAATTTCCTCCGCGATGAGGGAGCAACCATAGACCAGTGCGGTAAGGGGTGTGATGGTGAGCACGAACATGAGCTGGATAACAGCGTCGAGGATCTTGATGTTGTCTTCGGCGACTTGCGGGGCGTAGTACCAGGCAAGGGGCGGCAATAGCGCGGGCAGTGCGATGAGGAGCGCCATGAGCCACGTGCGGCGGCGGCGGACGTAGAGATACGTCGTGAACGTCGTTACCGCGGTCAACACATGGACAAACTGCGCCATGGCTATTTGGCTTTCGCCGGATCCTGCGTGAGGGTTTTCACGAGCAGGTCTTCAAATTGTTCGCGATCTTTCCACCGCAGCGCGCAGCGAACGGGACGACCGTTCTCATCAGGGACGGTGTTGCCGTCCTTGTCGATGGACAGTTTGACGGTTTCGATTTCCATCAATTTTTCGTCGAAGCAGAGATAGGTAGCGGCGGTGTCGAAGAGAATGCTGCTGGAGTCCTGCGGATGATGCTTCCGGTTGGTCCATTTCTCATAGTTTTCGATGGTGACGCGCGCGCGCGGATTCGTCGATTCTTTAACCGCAACATATCGCGGGCCAGCGAGGCGCAGGGTGCCGCAGATGTCGAGCGGGGCCATGGTGATTTCCCAGGGTGCGGCGAAGACCGCTTGCGCAGCGGCGACGTCTCGGAAGACGTTCCATTCCCGATCGCGTTTGTCCTTGCCGTCGTACCCGATATGGACGCTACCGGCCATCAGCACAAGTTTGGCCTTCGTGCCGATGGATGGATCGCGTTCGAGTGCGGCTTTGATATTGGTTTGGGGACCGATAACGCAGAGCGTAACGGGCGCGGGTGCGGCGTTTATCGCTTGAACGAGCGCGCCAACGCCATCCTCGATGATCGTGCCCTGATAGTCTGCAAGGGCGTAGTCGCCGGTCCACTCGGCTTGATGCAGTTCGCGGCTGCTGTTTTTTACGCCGGTCGCCAGCGGGATGTCGGTGCGGCCCATGCGTTCCAGCATCTTCGCGACGAGGCGCGTCTTGGATTCCGTGTCATCGGACGCGGTGACGATCAATTTGAGATCGATTTCGGGTGAACCGAGCAGCATGGCGAGCGCCCAGGTGTCGTCGATGTCGTCGCCGATATCGGTATCGAGAATTACGGGAACGGGTGTTGCGGCGAATGCAGACAGCGCGCCTACGACGGACATGGCCAAGGCCCAACGAAACATGACAGACTCCCACTTAATCGCATGACTTGAAGCTTTGTGCATTTTTCTCGCGCCGAACATGGATAAGGACAAGACCGTAGCCGTATGGGCGCGCGCGGTTTACTGTCGCTCAGGCGGCAGGAGTTTCGCAAGTATCGGCTCGATTGGCGCGTTCGCGGGTTGCTGTCGGATGACGACTACGAACGGATGCCGGGCGAAAACTTCAGGGCTCTCGGGAATGGGTTGTCCAGCGACCGCTTCGGCGGCGACGAGCAGTTTTCCGGCGGATTTCGCGATGTCGAACACACGCCGGCTTTCGATGCGCAACACGTCGGCGAATAGTTCGGGGCCTTTTATGCGGATGCCTTCGTCAAACCGGAAATGTTCGCCGGAGGGCTTCGGGGCCTGTTCCTGTGAATCGATCTGAACACCCGCGCGCTGCAATTCGGTTATGAGGCCACCGGCAGTGGCGATCGTGGGCGCACTCGCGCAGGACCAAAGGTGCGCAACGAACAGGAATGCGCTTATCCGTCGCGCGGTAATCATTGCGCGGGATTCTCCGAGGTTGGCAACGTGAAGATGGCGAACTGACTGTCTTCGACACTGCCGAGGTAGAGCGCGCCGTCGTACTCGTTTGCACTGGTTACCGGCGCGATTTGGCCGGAAGGATTCTGGAAATTGTGGGTGACGGCACCGGAAGTGTCGAGTCCGATTACGAAGGAGTAGCGTTCCGCTTTCGGCAGCAAGTGGCTCGGCAACTGCCATAGCGTTCTGCGCAACATCGGATAGGGACCGAGCGCGTCGACCATGGGATTGCGCGGATTCGCAATCGCGACCCAGAAGGTGCCACGACCATTCGACGTTATGTTGTCAGGGAAGCCTGGGAGGTTGTCGATGAATACGTCCCAAGTGTTTTTCTTTGGGCCGGTCAGCCAATAGCGCAGCACGCGGTATTTCCAGGTTTCGTTCACGAGCACGTAGGATTGATCTGGGGCAACGGCGACGCCGTTCGCGAAACAGAGATCGCCGATGAGCCGTTTCGTGGTTTTGGTAGCGGGATCGTAGCGAAGAAAGCGGCCGTTGCCGCGGTGTTCCATGAGGTCGGCGAGGTAGTTGGGCGCGTGAAACTTGGATGATGCGTCGGTGAAATAGATGACGCCATCGGCGGCGATGTCGAGGTCATCGGTAAAACCGAATTGGACGCCGCCTTCGTGCGTGGCGAGCGTCGTTATGGCGCCGCTTGGATCGACGGACAACAACCCTTTGTGGGCGTCGCACACGATGAGATTGCCATTTGCGTCGAATTGCATGCCGAGCGGCCTGCCGCCGGTATTGGCGAATTCGGTGAACTCCATTTCGCCGGTGAAGCGCATGATGCGCCCATCCGCGATACCGGTGTAGAAGCGGCCTTGCGCGTCGCGCGCGATGTCCTCGGGGCCGATGAGCCCGGGGGCGGTGTGGAGGCGCAGCGGCGCAAGGCGATCGTTTTGCGCGAAGTCACCGGTGAGGCCAGGTGATACAGGCGGCGACCATGCGGCGGGCTCGATCTCGGAAGGAATGGAGATTACCCATGCGATCAACAAACAAAGGACGATCAACACCACAAGCGCGAAGCGCGATATTTTCTTCAACATTGTGTGTTATACACCGAACTGGCGGAGATGGTGATCGAAGTGTGCGCCATGAAACTTCAGCCAGCGATCCGGACCGATGTTGCCGAAGTAGGGATGGTGGGGCGGTTTGAAAGTACCTTCACGGGCTTCCGCCAGAACACGATCGATGTTCTTCTTGAAGGATTCGAGATCGCCGTCGCGCATTTCGAGCGGAGGCGCGCCTTTCGAGCGCGGGATTTGCACGTTTTTGGGAAACTTCAGAATTCCGTTGAGCAATAGAGGCGCGAAGATATATTGAAACTTGAAATTACCGCGAAACGGCACCAGCGGCGTTTCGCAGAGCGTATAGCGCAGGACATCATCCACGTGCCCAATCATTTGCGCACCGGTCATTTTTCCCCAGAGGGGTTGTGCGTTGGGTTGAATTTTTGCGAAGCGGGCAATGAATTGCTCTTTGGTAGCCTCGGTCAGTTTTGGCACGAGAGGACTCCTTCCGGCTTTCAGCGGTGTGCTCCATCTTACCCTGAAATGACGAAAAATGTCATGGCGCGTTGAAATGCGCGGGAACAAGGCCTACGATCCGGAGATCGGGCGTGGTGTCCGTCAGGAAGAAATTTTGTGAGTAAAGCGATTCGGATTGTCCTCATTGTCCTGGTTGCGCTGCTTGTATTGGCGATAGTGGGCGTATTTGTCGCCAACAGCCGATACGAATTCCTTTTTGATGCGCCCAGGGTTTCGCATGAGACCCTGATCACCCCGGGAACGAGCATGCGGTTGGCCGTTCAGCCGCCTTTGGCCAAGCCATTGTTGCTTAAGATGCTTGGGGATCAGGCGCCGCCAGGCTGGATAATAGACAGGGTGATGCCGTATGAGGCGGCGGTTATTGCGGCACCCGATGTGCACGCGAAACATTTCGAAGTGACCCTTTTTCTGAACGCGCGGCGCGCATCGCCCTACATTATGGAAATGACCAAGACCTTGCGTATACGAGAGAAGGCGCCGTTCCTGGATTGGGACGGCGACGGTTTTACCCGCGTGCAACCGGGCGTGCTTGCGATCAAAGGCACGACCGCGATTGATGATGGCACCGCTGCCGCAGTTACCGACCATTGGGGCGTGGTGACGATTCCAACGCGGCCTGCTTTGGAAGGTTCGCATCTTGCCGAACTATCGGTGGACAACCGGGATGGCAGCCTGTTTGCGATGTTGATGCTGTTCGCGAACAAGGGATTGATCGAGTTGCCGCTGCGCAGCGAAGATCTTCGCGATACGCTGGCCCCGATTGCGACGATGCATCTTGCCGGCGATCTCGCCGGTGACGACGATATGACGATTCTGCTGACGGTGGATTGTCAGCCGACGGCGGAAGAAGGCGAGATTACGGCTGTGAGCTTTGCGCTGGGCGGAATCATCGGCGAGCTTACAAAGGTCGCGCAGACCAAGGGCGCGACGTTGTCGGGCAGCAAGAAGTTGAATGGCGCGACGATTTCGGGCGTCTACACGCTTGGCGGCGTGTCGAAACTTTTCGGAATCTGACGCGGATCAGCCCGCATTTCTCACCGCATCCAGATTTCATTTTTCAGATTGAAGTGCACCCAGCGGTGAGAAATGCTCACGAGAAAGCCCAAAGGTTCACTGGTGAGGATTTTTCACACGCACCCGGTGTCATCATAATCTGATTCCGGATTCTTTCTCTTCCGCTGCATTTCCTTTGGTTATAAGATTTGTCGCACGTGCGTGTGAAAAATCCGGACTAGCGCCACCACTTGACGATCAGCGGATCGCGCGTGGCGGATGTGAGTTCGAACTTGAGATGCGCGGGCGCGCCCATTCGTGAGACTTTAATCAGAATAGTGTTCTTTCCCTGCTTGATCGTCAGCGGCGCGACGATTTCCTGTTTCGATTCTCCTTCGAGCGCGGGAAACTCGCCGCAGGAAGCGCCATTCGCAAAAATCTTCACACCGGCCCGCGTGTTGATGCGAATCGTGGCGGCCTGACGCGCGGGCGCATTGCACTCCGCGTAGGCGTAGAAGGTTTCGGGTAGCGTTGTCGCATCTCCCGCGAAGGGAAGCGCGAGGGCGTCGTCAAGCGACAGCTCCTGTATCACTTCGCCCAAGGCGTACCATCGGGTCCACCGAACGGCATCGCGCCAGCCGGCGTGCACGGCGGCAAGGTCCACATTCTGTTCCGGCGGATACACGGTGTCGTGGCCGGCGTTGTCCCAGTTTGCGAAGGGGCCGATGAGCGACCATTGCTTTGGGCGTTCGGCGCGTTCGCGGCGCAACCAGTCGAGCACAGACTGCGGCAGCGCGGCGGGATCGTCGGAGGGTACGGAGCGACGGCCGAAGTGGCGCAACAGATTCACGAACAGACGGTCGGCAACGGGATCCGTGCCGAGATGTTCCAGGATGCGCATGTGTGTGAATACCAGCCTGCCCGCGCCGAACTGGCGGACGAGAATGTCTTCACCCCAGGTGGCGGCGCCTTCGTCGAATCCAATTGCGCCGCAGATGCTTTCGTCAGATTCTTCCGTGAAGGCCACGCGCGGCGCTACGTTTCGATAGGGATGGCGCATGATACAGCGCGCGGGCAAACCATCGAAAACCGGATGAAGGCGAATGCAGTGGTGCGCGTTGATCGCGGGCACGCTCGTCGCCCGCAGTGAGGTGTCGATACGATCGGCGAGATCGTTCCAATCGCGGGGCGGCGAGAAGATCAGGCCCACCGCGCCGGCGCGGACTTCCGCGAGCAGGTTGAGGAAATCGACTTCGGAGTATGCGCGAATGGTATTGGCCAGGGGCGGCACGACATAGACGCGCGGCTTGGCGCCTGTGGCGCGACAGAAAGGCATGCAGCGATCGGTCCATTCGCGGTGCGGATCGAGGACCTGCACTTCGACTTCGCTTTGTGTCAACGGTTCGACGACATGGAGATCGATGCTGTTTTGGCTGAGCATTTTCATGCCCTGCATCAGGCGCACGACGAAACGGTGCATACCCGCGGAACCCGAGGCGGAGACGGTGCCAGTCCAGACTTCGCGGGTTTGTTTTGGAACCTTGACCGAGCGCTTCTTTTTCCATAGCACCTGATTCGTGGGGCCGACTACC
>CALEZK010000689.1 GCA_937928585.1 uncultured bacterium
GCTTGCGTGATGCATTCTTCAAGAGTCGCGATGCTTGAGGTGTCACGTCCGTCCGAGATGAAGATTAAGGCGCGCACATCCGTGTCGTCGAAGGGAAGCGTGCCTATGTCTTCGTTGGCAAGGCGTTGGATGCCATCGAGCAAGGCGTCGTAAACCTCGGACGCGCCATTTTCGCCGAATGGCACGTCAAACGCGAGAAGGCCGTCCTTAAGTGAAACCTTCGAAGTTGAGAAATTGTGTACGAGCCGGTTCGTTTGCTGGCGGTCATGGTATTCCATCAAGGCCAGGCGGAACGAAGGGGGAAGGTCGTCGATGAAGTCGGTTGATGCCGAAACCATCTGACCGATCACGTCGCCATTGCCGGCGCCCGCGTTGAACATGCTGCCTGTGTAATCCAGCATCAGTATCACGTTGTACCGGAGGTTTTCGGCACTGGTTACGAACAGATTTGTTTCGTCGGTGTCGAGGGGGATGTCGTCCTCTTCGATGGTGAAGGCCGTTTGGAGCTCCTCGAACACATCGGGATCAGTGGTATCGATTGCGTTGCCGAGCGCATCGCGCATGAGAAATACGAAACGCAAAATGAAGGGGGGGCGAGAACGGTTTTCGGCGCCTTCAAAGCCAAGCGGCGCCGCTTCCGCGTTTACGACAACCTCGAAGGGGTCGATTCCGATGCCTGAAATGGTAATTGTGCCGCCATCGACAGAGCCAGAGAGTGCATTGCGATCGATGGTTACCGTGATGGGGACCCGGTCATAGTTCAGGGTGTTATTTGTGCCAACGCTGGTTCCGAGGCCGGGATTGAAAAAGATAAGTTCCGGGCGATCGGTGGATAAAGTGAAATCGAGTACGCTTCCGGGTTCGCCTGTGTTGAATACATCAAACGTCAGCGTGTTCTCGGTGGTCCCGAAATCCAGGACCGTAGGTTCCGCGCCGATTTCCGCGCTGAGGCCTTGCGTGATGTTGACAGCGACCTGGGCGTCGCCCGCGTTGGAACTGATTTCCAGGATAAATCCGAAGACCCCTTCTTCTAACAGATCGCGGTCAATTTCAACGTTTACAACGCTCGTGTCGCCGACCGGGGTGGTACCGCCGGTTGGATCAACTTCGAGGTAGGCGGGGAATGGAATGGTCTCTGTCGGATCGTCGGGATCCTGAAGTTTAATGTTCCATGTGAGGGGACCTGCGCCCGTGTTTGTGATGGAGAATTGGGCGGTCTCCTGGTTGTTCAGGAAATTGATCGTCGCTGGATCGACTTCGAGTCCGGGCGCTCCAGCCACGGACATCGCGACATTAATGTTTCTATTGCCCGCTGTGGAAGATACAACGATCTGTCCGTTGTAGGTGCCGGGCGCCAGTCCCGTGCGATCGACGGTGAGCTTGACCTGATCGATTTCAGTCGTCACCGATCCTGAAGTTTTGTTGGCAGTAAGCCAAGCAATATTCTCGGTGAGCGTCCACGCCGCGACGCCGCCACCATTGTTGAAGATTGAGACGTTTTCCTGCGTGCCGTTGCTTCCGAAGTTGAGCGCAGCCGGGTTTACGACGAGATTGGGCAGCGATCCGCCGCCTCCAGGGGGGCACCCCATCAAGCCGACACAGCCCAGTGCGATGGCAAACGCCTTCGCGCACCCGATCAGTCTACGCATGGTGAAGATACCTCCCAACAGAACGCTGCACTGCATCGTTGGGCAGGTCGGCGCATCGGGACCAGGTGGCGCAAAGTTGACTGCCCAGACATGGAAAGAGCGAACGGGAGTTCGCTGCTTAAAGAGCGAGATTCAAGACGAAGTCGCGGCGACCGATTAGTCATCGCTACCGCAACACACGACGTTTACGCCAGCCGATTCAAGAAACGGGATGTCGAAATCATTTGCCTGGTCGCCCAGCGAGTCGCAAGACAGGTTTACAAAATCTCCGGTACCGATACCGCCATTTACCGAATTGGTAACGAGTGGTTGGATGTCCGTGAGGAGGGAACCGCACAGACTGATCGAATCCAGATTCGTCAGGCCGGCGAGCGGGGAGATTTCAAAGACATCGGTGCCATCAAGATTCAGGTTCAACAAATTGATGAGATTTGCTATTGGCGTAATATCCGAAATCGGGTTTCCGCTCAGATCGAGGAAGGTGAGATTTGTTGCGACTTCCAGACCGGATAGGTTCTGAATGCCGATTGAACGCGCATCAAGCTGGCGCAGGCGTAGCAAATCGCCACGCGTCAAGAATCCCAACGGAAGTCCGAGTTCATTGCGAATTGCGGCTTCGAGCGCCGGATCCGGAATGCTTACCAGTAGTTGGTTCGACGGACAGCCGGTAGAAATCATTGCTGCAATTAGCAAGATGGTTGTGCCTGCTACTCGTTTCATCCTCATCATTCCCATGTTGCCCCCAGCGCTGGTTAGCTTCAGTGGGAGCCGGTTGGCAGCGCCACTGATTTCGTATTCAAAGCCAAAACACTGATGTCCTCAGTCCCGGTTATTATGTAGCAGAAGAGCAAAGTTGTCAATAATTTTCCTCGTCGAATCTGACTGTTTAGCCAGTGTCACGGCAACTAGCCATAATTATACACCGAAAATCCCGCAACGTTATCGAGTCCCGATGGAATTTGTCTGGCTTGTCAAAAATGCTCACTCAGAACCGCCAGAGCTTTACTAAAAATAATGCTAAATTAGCGTATAATGGAAGGAATTTTTGGGTGACTTGGGCTCACGGGATACGAAAAGTGCCGCAGTGCTTCCGGGAAGCACGGCGGCACTGGGGGATGGCAGAATTGCGAGACGACTACGATTCGAGGATTGTGCTCGGCTGGCATTTGTCGTCCAGCCAGGTGAGCAGCGGGACGTTGCCATTTTTGAAGCTCAACAAACCGACCACGGCCGAAGCGACGGTGCAGAGAACGTCTTGCCATACGTCTGCGGCCTTGGGGCTCGATATGTTTTTGATATGTTTCATTGCTTACGACCTCCTCCGTCGTGGTTTACAAGGGCGTGGCCATTGCCAATCTGTCAATAGATTACCAGTGGAGACGATTTAAGTCAATAGTTTACTTCGTGACGATTCGACATGGAAAAATACCCATTTGGCGGTCAAGCGTCACGTGCGGACCGGAAAATGACCGATCCGAGCCGAAGGGCGTGGCTATCCGACTTTGGCGGTCTTGTACACGCGGGGGTCGATATTGTGCTTTGCACAACGGAGTCCCATGATGCGCTCGGTGATTCCCAATGATTCGGCGGCCTTGGCCTTGTTTCCGCGGGTGTTCTTGAGGGCTTCGATGATGAGTTCCCGTTCGAGACGTTCGAGCGCGCCGTCGAGGGTTTCCTTCAACACGGTTCCGCTTGCTTCGGCGGTCTGGAGGGTAGGGGGTAAGTGATGCCCGTGCAGGACGTCGTCGGTGGTTAGCAGGACAGCGCGTTCGATGCAGTTTTCCAATTCGCGGACGTTGCCGGGCCAGTGGTAGCTGCAGAGCATGTCGATAGCGGGGGTGGAGATTCTGCGCACGTTTTTATGGGTCGCCTTGCTGTATTTCTCGACGAAGAAATTGGACAGGTCGAGGATATCCGTCCGGCGTTCACGCAGGGGCGGTATGTGGACGGGGAAGACGTTAAGGCGGTAGTAAAGGTCTTGACGAAACGAATTATCCGCCATGGCGGCCTCGAGGTCGCGATTTGTGGCGGTGATCACGCGGACGTCGACTTTTATGGTGTCGGTGCCGCCTACGCGCTCGAATTCCCGCTCCTGCAACACGCGTAACAGGCGCACCTGCATCATTGGGGCGAGGTCGCCGATCTCGTCCAAGAAGATGGTGCCGCCGTCAGCCAGTTCGAAGCGGCCCTTGCGTTGCGTGACAGCGCCGGTGAAAGCGCCTTTCTCGTGGCCGAACAGTTCGCTTTCGATGACGGTTTCTGGCAGTGCGGCACAATTCACTTTGATGAAGGGCTTACTTGATCGAAGGCTGTTGTAATGAATGGCACTGGCGACGAGTTCCTTTCCGACGCCGCTTTCCCCGCGAATAAGAACCGTTGCATCGCTCTTGGCTACTTGGGCAATCAGATCGTAGACCTGTTGCATGCTGCGGGAATTGCCGATGATGTTGGCGGGGCGGAACCGGTCCTTCAGCTCGTCCTGGAGGCGCCGATTTTCCGCGATGAGTTTTTGCCGCTCCTGGATGGCGGACTGCCGCATGCGGACCGCTTGTGCAATCATCGACGCGATGATGGTCAATAGCCGTAGATCTTCACTGAGAGAAACGGAATCAGCGAAGAGACGGTCCACGCTTGGCGCGCCAATTGTTTCGGCCCCGAGCTTTATCGGCACGCAGATGAAGGAGATGCTCTCCTTCTGTTGCTTGCGGGCGCCCGTGCGATCCAGGAAAGTGGGTTCTTCGGAGATGCGGGGGATAACCGCGGCCCGGCCGGTTTGAATGACCTTGCCGGTCACGCCTTCGCCAGGCCGGTAGCGGCCGCGTTCCTGCTGCGATTGGGAAAGGCCGTGAGCCGTTTCTATGTAAATCTCTTCTGTTTCACGATTTACGAGGGTTAGGGTACCCCGAACCATGCCTGTATTGTCGGCAATGGATTGGAGGAGGGGTCCTACGACATCGCGCAGATCGATACTTTCGTCCAGCCGCTGGCTGATATCGAAGAGCAGTGCAAGTTCACTGACTTCGCGGCGAATCTTTGGTTCCACAGCAGGTCGTATCCCCGCCTCACGCGTAGCTTCCATATCAAAATGCACCCGGTTTGTAAGCTCTTAGGTAAAAAACAACCAAATTGTAGGCGTCTGGCCCGGGATTGTCAAATTGGTAGGATATTCAGGCTAAGGAGCGGGAATCGTGTGGGTCGTACCGAGGGGAAAGGTCTGCGACGTTTGGTCGAGGGTAAGCGTAAAGGTGTCGGCTGTTACGCGAAGACTGAATTGACGGCCCCGGAGGCGAACCTCATGAAGTCCCATTTCGGTAGTTCCTGGTGGGAGATGCGGGGAAATGGAGATTGTTCCATCAAAATTTGGCGTGATGCCGAAAAGGCCGAAGATCATCATTTGCGCGACTGTCAGCCCGTCGAGTGTGGATTGGAGAGGGGTGTCCTTGCGGTAATCCGGACGGTCTGCGTAAAGCGAGTCACCCCAATAGGGAAGTTTCTCGCCCCACCAGAGAATGCGCTTGAGCATCTCGTCCGCTTGGGCGGTGTGCCCGCTCTTGTAGAGGCGTTCCATGATTTGCGGCGGGAAGCAGGTGCACGCGCCGGGGCCGCCGTTGTCCACGTCATTCTCATCGTATGCGGGGTCGCCTTTGGCGAGGCTGTGCAGTCCGTAGTCACCGAGAAACTCGTTTGGATTCCAGTGAGACAAGAGTCCTGCCAAGGAATCGCTGGTTAAGACGGGAGAATTGAACAGTTTGAACATCTGGCAGGTATATCGAAGTTCTTTTGCGCCTTTGTCGTCGCGGAATGCGAACCATTTTGCATGCGGGTCCCACAGTTCGTCGTGGAGAAGTTTTTTCAGGTCTTCCGCACGGTTAACGAGATCGGGGCGCGGCTTTCCCATCAACTCAGAGAGCTTTGCCGCGAAGATGTAATTGTTGTAGCGGCGACCATTGAGGTCCGGCATCACGTGGTTGTACTTCAAATCCTTGCGCAATTCGAGGTGGCTGTTGGATGGGCCATAATCGATTAGGGCGACCGGCTTGCTTGAATCGTCGGCGTAGGTCGCGTGTTCGATCATGTGATCGAGCAGCGATCTGGCGTTGACGGTATCGTTGAGAAATGCGGTATCGCCGGTGACCATGACGTAGTAATAAACGAGCCCGATAATCTTTTCCTGATTGACCATATACCAAGGACCGAAGCCCTCGCCGGTAATTGGCAGGAAGGCGAAGTGTTTTGTCAGATCGATGCTCAGGAAATGTTTGATATGGGCTTTGGTTGCATCGGGGTCAATCAAGGGCAAGATTTCCCAGACTTCGCCGAAGTTCCAGAGGTAATTGCAGAGGCATCCGCCATTGACGCTGCCAGTCGCATAGTATGGGTTGAGTTTGAAATCAGGTACTTCCCACTTGTTGGTGAGCGCGTGCATGATGGAACGGTTATAGAGACGTTCGAGCTGTTTATTGTCCGACGTGAGGGTTGGTATGCGCGAGTAGAGCGCGTCAATGCGTTCGTGAAGCAGACTCGTGGCCGGCGGGCTGGCGGCGAGTCGCGCACTCGTTGCGATTGCGTCGTCAACGGAGCCTATTGCGAGAACCAGCGTGCAGCCGGAGGCACCGCCTGCGCCAACGGGATGCGTCCAGACGACGGCATTTCGATCAGAATCCCATCGCAAATTATCTGCCGCAACAGAAATGGCAATTGCAGTGTCGCCCTGTCTCATGACAACGACGTTGTTCTCCACACCGATGGCAGTTGCCGACTCGCTTTTAGGTGCGGCGAATTCCCATGTCCGGTTGGTGTCCAGCGTACCTGACAAAGCGAGCGCAATCTCGCGAGATTCCGTATTCGACGATGCTGGAAAATTCAGTGATACAACTGCCGCACGTTCTCCGTATGGGAGTTCGGTGGTGACGTTGATGGTAGTGCCAACGGTTTCAATTCGGTTCGGGAACCAAGTCCAATCCGTGGCGTCGACGGGTTTTCCGTCAACGGACAATTGCAAGTTGAAGTCGGAGCTGACGTACGGCGGCGCGTAGAGCCCAGTGATGCGTAAGGCTTCTCGATAATCAATTCCTACCGTTATCTTCCCGTTTACGATACCAAGATGCTCGGGGCGCGTAACGGCGTCCTTGCCGGAGATACTAAAAAGATTGTGATTCGGTTCGACGCCAAAAGAGGACGTGGGAAAGATTGACAAAAGGCACAGAACTAAGGCGTGGCTCCGCAATGGCATGCCCCCGAGAATTTGTTGGATCGATTGAAGCAGAATGAATCAATCAATACTTTTCAAAAATGCACCTACGGATTGTAGCACCGATTCGTAGAAATTCCCGCTTCTAGGGCGAAAGACTTGAAAGGGTTCGCCTGGACTACCGACGAAGGGACGCAGCACCCAGGCCAGTTGCGTTCCGACGAACATATACAGGGCCAACCAGATAACAAACACACCTCCGGGAGCAGGCCTGCCCAGACGCCGCGCGGTTGTTCGCAGCGCGTTCTGCAAATAGGTGAGACCCGTGGCGCCGGCATACGCGAACATCATCACGTGCAGCAGTTTTATGAAGTGATAGGAAGTGCTTGTCAGGGCGAAGAAAAGCGACACTGTTGCCATGCTTGCGAGGGTGACCGTCGTGACGGTGCATGCGGTCATCAGAAAGCCGGATATCTGGCCAAACGAGAGGCGTGTGCCGACGAAGGCATTCGAGACGTAGATCGGGAAAACGACGATAATGAGGGTCAGCAAAAAAAGCACAGGTACTTTCAACGCGGTAATCGCGATAAGGCCTGCCTTCGCGCCGTAGGGCATTTCTGAACCTTGCAACAGGTTTGTGGCACCCATAATCGCCCCGTAGATCGCGGCCATGAAGAGCGAGATAACAAAAAGTATACGGACGATTTTCCACGACTGATCGTCTCGGCGCAGGGATTCGGAGATCTCCTCCGGATGTTGGAGCGCATAGTCCACCTGTCGCCAGAAGCCGCGTGGAAATTCCGCGGAGGAAACACTTTCCACATTGTTCCGAAAACTACCATCCTTGGCGAAGTCCGGAATCGGTGGAACGGCTGAATCTGGATTCTTGTCTGGGGTATCACTCATGAATGCTCTCCCTGAAAGCGTTTATATACTTACCAACCGAAAAATAGATTCAATAAACGATCCTTCAATCGCGCGGAAGGGCTGATAGTCAATGGCCCACGAACCAATCCATGGACGGAGGACCCAAGACATTTGTGTGCCGACGAAGGCGTAGACACCGCCGAAGACGAACAAGAACATCGGGCGCATGGGGCGTTCCAATTGCGAGGCTGTGGCGCGAAACAACACGTGAATCACGAGGACACTGAGAATTCCCGCGATGGCGAAAACGACGACATGCATGCCAACGAGAAATCGGTAACCGGACATTGCCGAGGATGAGGTGGTGAAGGTGAAGAAATAGCTGACCGGCGCGTAGCTGACAATCGCAACGGCGTTTGCGCTTGTCGCGAACAGGAGCAGGCGCAGACATGCAACAGGACGAACGCGCGGCCCCAGGGCATTGTTCAATACGTAGAAGGGCGGAAAACATACCGCGAGCGTCAGTAGATACAGGAAAGGCAGCTTGAAGCCCGAAACAACGCCCGCGAATATGCCGCGAGGGATTCCCATGCTCACGCCGTAGCCGCAATACATGACACACACAAATGCGACAATGGCGAGGTCGAAACCGTCGATTGGGGTTGAGCGGAGGATTATCCGGCCGGCGCGATCCGGGGAGAGCAGCGCGGCCCACCAGCGAGCAATGATTGCGCTGTCCTCTTTCAACGGCGTAGATCCATTAACAACGGGCCATATGTTTGTTTTGCCGATCGTCGTTGGACTGAAGCGATGCCAGATACACGATATAGAGCCCTGGTTGACACGTTCAGGCAACAGACTTTATATCGAAAAGTGCTTTTTGTCAATATGCCCGACTTCATCCACATTGTTGCCTTGTAATTCGCCGACCCGCGACTCTATAGTCCCGTTAACTCTCCCAAGGACCGATTTTAGGAGTTTCCTATGCTTCATCGACGATTTACGCGACGGTCATTTCTGACCGTTGCCGGCGGCATGGCCATCACCGCGCTTGCGCCGCGCATGGCTCGGGCGCAGGTCAGCGCGAATGACAAGGTGAATCTTGCAGTGATTGGATGCGGCGGGATGGGCAGCCGCCACATCGAGGCGCTGTGTGACAACCCGAACTGCAATATCGTGGCGGTTTGCGATGTGGTGCAGACGCGATATAACCAGCAGCAGCGCATCGTCGAGGAAAAGACGGGCAAGAAACCGGACGTGTACCAGGACTTTCGAAAAGTGCTTGAACGGCCGGATATTGATGCGATCTTCACGCCTACGCCAGACCATTGGCATGCTCTGATAACCATACTCGCGTGCGAGGCGGGCAAAGACGTTTATGTAGAGAAACCGGTGTGCACGACGATTGAAGAAGGCCGGGCGATGGTGAATGCGGCGCGGCGATACGGACGCGTGGTGCAGGCGGGCACACAGCAGCGATCGATGCCGATCTTCCAGCAGGCAATCGAGATTGTGCACAGCGGCCAGCTTGGGCAGATTATTTCGGCGGGCGCATGGATTGGGGTCAATGGGTTTAGCGAAGGAGAGACGCCCGCGCCTGTTCCCGAGGGTGTTGATTGGGATATGTGGCTTGGGCCGGCGCCTTGGGTGCCGTTTAGCCGGGAGCGCTACTTTGGGTTTATGGGATGGCACGACTATGCGCGGGGTGGACAGCTCACCAACTGGGGCATCCACTTAATGGACATCGTTCATTGGGGGATTCAGAAGGACAGGCCGCTGAGTCTGCAAGCCTTGGGGGGCAACTACCGCGGAGGGACGGGCGGTGACAACTATGAAGCGATTGAGGTGCTCTTCGAATACGAGGGATGTAATGTGACGTGGGAGCAACGTCCTTCCCACACGTATGGAAACAAAGGATACGGCGTGCGCTTCCAAGGCGAGAAGGGGGCGTTGTATGTCGATCGGAATACGTTCATCGTTGAGCCGGGATCTCTGGGGATAAAGGAAGTAATCGGAGAACCGGAGAAGAGTTGGGCGAATCCGCCGCATCACAACAACTTTTTCGATTGCGTGCGGACGCGGAAGCGTCCAGTGGCGGATATCGAGCAGGGATTTCGATCCACCGCTTCGGTGCTGCTGGGCGGAATTGCATTGAAGGCTGGACGGAAACTCTTCTGGGACGGCGATAGCGAAACATTTATCGGAGATGAAGCGGCCAATCGGCATCTTACGCGGGTCTACCGTGCTCCGTGGAGGCTTGCATAATGAACCATCGAGCATTCATTTTCCGGGGGGCGCTGTCACTCCTGCTTTTATGCGGGAATTCAGTGGCCGATTTTACGGCGTATACCGCTGCATTGGTGAAGGATTTGGGATCGACGAACGCGCAGGCACGCATTCGCGCGCTGCTTGCCGCCGACCTGGTCACCGACGCGTACGCCGAGCGGCAAGTCAGGACTCCCGAAGCGCACGACGGCGTCGACGGGCACGTCCGGCGCGCCCTCGGTACCGACGAGCGTGTCGAGGCGGATCCGAAGCGTCTGACGGGGCTGCGG
>CALEZK010000690.1 GCA_937928585.1 uncultured bacterium
CTACCAAATACCTCGCGCCAGCGTCGATTGCACGCTCGTGAATGTCGTCGAGGGTGTCGAGGGGTGCCGGGCCGGTGGTCTTCATCCCGGCGTAATAGCCGACCTGCGGTTTGCGCGAAATAATCAGCGCCGGTGTCAGATTCTCCCGCATCCACAAGCCTGCGACCTTGTATTCCACGGGCCGGTACGAATTGTAGCCCAGAAACGGCGGCACGACGTTGGTCAACAAACCAATTAGCATCATGCACGTAATTGCCGCAGCCGGGAGATGTTTTAAGACAGGAATTGATTGTCGCGCCGCGAGCCATGCCGATACGATTACGGCCCCGCGCGCCGACCAAAGACTGAGCGCAATGACTGCTGCCATTACATAGCGAGGTTCCGCGAACTTGCTCAACATCGCCGCGAACACCTGCGTCGCCGCAAGCAAAAGCAGGGTGCGCTCTACAGGCCGATCCCTTTCCGCACTCGACACACCACGAAGCCCGGGAATTAGCAGCGCGATTAGCAAGGGACCAAGCACGACGGGAATGACCACAATCATAATGCGCAGACCCACACTCACCGTGTCCATACCCCAATAGCTGAACACGGACGAGACGGAGGCCGAAGTGAAGCGGGGCGCGATGCCAGTTTGCGCGGAGAGATAGCGCGTCCATGCGAACTGTAGGGCCACAACAACCGTTATTCCGAGTAGGGACGGAAGCGCCCGCGAGAGCCTTACATTTGCTTCACCGCGAAAGAAGCACGATGCGCACACCGTTGACAGGGCGATGAGAATGCCTTCGGGCCGAGCCAATACCAGCAGAGAAAGCGATCCGGCCAAGGCCAATGCGAATATGCCACCCCTTCGAACAGCATGTGCCACGAGGACCGCAGACAAGAACCAGAGCAGCAAATACACTGCTTCTGGCGCGACGCGGCTTCCGTAGTCCACAAGCCAGGGCCAAAGTGTTGCGAGTAGCGCGAACATCTGCGCGCAGGTTTTGCCATGGGCTGCGTGCGCAAGCGCAAACAACACGGGAACCAACGCAGTCATTGCGAGCAGCGAAACAACGAGGGCCACCGCCTCAACATTGAGCGAAAGTGAGGCGAGCATGCCGGATAGCGCTGGATATAGCAGGGGTATGCGGGGATAGATTTCACTGAACCGCCCCTCCGCAATCGCGCTTGCCGCCTCCAGGTACAAGATCGAATCCGCGGAATCGATTGCCTGCGGTATCAAAAGGAAGTAGGCCAGGCGCACGCACCCGGCAGCCAATGTCCAAAGCAATAGATCCCGCGTCTTTACGACGTCGTCCCGATCGATTGGCGCGCCCATGTCTTACTCAGACCAACACCAGAAAGGCCATAAGTCCGATCTCGACGCTGGCATGCACGATAAGAGGCAACAAAATGTTCCTGCGTTGAACTGCCCACCATGTGAAGAGCACTCCCACTGCAAACATGCCGGCCATTTCCAATGGGTGTTTTTGCAGGTGATAGATGGCCTCGAAGATGGGTACCAACACCCAGCCGAATTTCGGCCACCGTTCAGCCACTGGACGCAACAGAAAATAACGGTGCAAGAATTCCCAACCGAACAGCCAGGAGACGTTCCATAAAAGCTGCACTTGCAGCAGTCGAAACTTTTCCTGTGCCGTCATGCCACTGGCAGACGGGTAGTACTCGCGAAGCGCCGGGACATACAGAATGGCCAGCACACTCAACATACCCCCGACAACAAGAATGGCAAGCAGAATGTAGTCGCCCCGTTTACAAGGCGCGAAACTGAAGTACTTCGGATCGAACCGAAGGCTACTTTCGGCGGCGCTTTCCTGCCGCACGGCGTACCGGTGCGTGAGCACGCACCACGTAATCGGCACAAGCAACCAGAAGACAAACTTAAAGTAATCGAACTGCGCCAGCGCGCCGCTGGCCCGCCACGAAAAGATGCCCCAATCAATTCCAGCGCTCACCTGATTTGCTGCGAGCGCGTCGACCAACAGCACGACAACGGTGTACGCAAGAACGAGCCAGACGTGATTAGACCTGATACCCGAACTCACCGGGCGATCTTCCTTCCCGCGGTGGTATCCGGGAAGGGACACAGATCGCGCACGGGACATTCCGAGCAGCGCGGCGCGCGCGCAATGCACACAGCCCTTCCGTGAAACACCATGCAATGCGAATACACCCGCCAATCATCTCGCGGCAGTATTTTCATGATGTCCTGTTCGATTTTCTTGGGATCATCATGCTTTGAAAATCCCAGTCTATTCGAGAGACGTGTGCAATGCGTATCGACGATTACACCAGGCACGCCGAAACATTCGCCTAGAATTACATTCGCGGTTTTCCGTCCTACACCATCAAGCGTCAGCAGTTCCTCCATCGTGCCCGGCACTTTGCCACCGAATTTTTCGATGATGGTCTTGCAGGCATTCCGAATACTTTTCGCCTTCTGACGATAGAAGCCGCACGAATGAATCGCTTCTTCCAACTCGCCTTCGGGAGAATTCAAATAGTCGTTGGCGGTGCGGTATTTTTTGAAGAGCGATTTTGTGACTATATTCACGCGCTCGTCTGTGCACTGCGCGGCGAGAATCGTAGCCACCATGAGCTGCAAAGGCTCTTTGAAATCCAAAGAGCACGTTGCGTCCGGATAGCGCGCCTGCAGGCGCGACAGGACTGTTCTTGCCCGTTCTCTATTTGCAGATTGTGTACGTTTTATTGCAGCCACGCGGCATTCCCCGATCACGTTCGATGGCCGACATGGCCAGATTTTCCTTTACCTGGAGCGCTTCCACTTCACAAGTTCTTGTGCCGGCATGCAATTCAGCAAGTGTTCCGGGCCAAGCCAGCCCTTTCGGGCTATCCCAACGCCATACTGGGTGTCATCTAACCCTTCGACACTGTGCGCGTCGGGCCCGATGCTGAACATAGCGCCTTTGTCGCGCGCGCGCTTGATGTGCCTCCAATCCATGTCGAGGCGCAACGGGTTGGCATTGATTTCTATCGCCACTTTGTTGGCGATACAGGCGTCAACCACCTGTTCCATATTCAGGGGATACCCCTCACGGGAAAGCAGCAGCCGGCCGGTCAGGTGCCCGAGCACAACGGTAAATGGATTCTCGACAGCCCTTATTACGCGCTTTGTTGCTTCGGACTCGCTCATTGACAATCCGCTATGCACGGATGCCACGACAATCTCGAAGGCGCGCAACACATCGTTATCGTAGTCCAGGGATCCGTCCGCGCGAATGTCGGACTCGATACTCTTGATGACGCGGAATCCTTTCAGCTTTGAATTCAGTGCGTCAATTTCCTTGTGCTGTTTCTTTACTGCCGCAGGCGACAATCCGCCGGCATATGCAGCCGATTGACTGTGATCCGCCAGCGCAAGGTAATGGTATCCGCGCGTTCTGGCCCCCTGCGCCATTTGTTCGATCGTCGCCGTGCCATCGCTATAGGTGGAGTGACAGTGTATGACGCCTATCAGGTCTTCCAGAGTTACGAGGCGCGGTGTCGTTTCCAGTTCCAGTTCGCCCATATCCTCCCGCAGCTCGGGAGGGATAAAGGGTAAATTGAGTGCCTTAAATATCGCCGCTTCGTCCTTACACTTTACCAGCGCATCGCCGCGGAACAGGCCATACTCGTTCATTTTCAGGCCGAGGTCCTTCGCGCGCTGCCGCATTGCGACGTTGTGTTCCTTGCTTCCCGTGAAGTGATGCAACGCGTATGGAAACTCTGTGTCGCTCACAACGCGAAGATCTGCGGCCAGCCCCGATTTCAAAACGATGCTCGATTTCGTTTCGCCTTTGCCGGTCACGCGATCGACGCCTTCCGCGGCGATGAAGCGCTCCATTAGCAATTCCGGCTTCTTGGAAGATGCGACAATGTCTATGTCTTTCACGACTTCCTTGCACCGGCGCAGACTTCCGGCAATCTCAATTCTTTCAACGCCCTTGCCCGAGGCGATCCACTCGCGCAAACGGACGGCCTCCGCCTTTGCACGGTGAAAATGAGTGAGGCCACTGTGCTTTTTCGCGAACGCTATACCTTCAAGGATTTTGTGCTGCATCTTGTCGCCGAAGCCCTTCAGCCCGGCGATTGTCCCGTTATTACATGCGGCCTCAAGTTCATCGAGCGATGTGATTTTCAATTCTTCGTAGAGTGTTTTGATGCGTTTCGCGCCTAGGCCGGAAATGCCGAACAACGAAAAAAGCGACTCGGGAAACTGCTTTCTCAGCTCTTGGTGATATTTGAGTTTGCCTGTGGTAACAAGCTCTTCTATCTTTTGTTCCAGCGCGTCCCCAACGCCTTTGATCTCTCGGAGGCGCTTGTCGCGCACCAGAACATCGATGTCTTCTTCGTGTTGTTCCAAAGACCGCGCGACATTGGTATAGGACCGTGACTTGAAAGGGTTTTCACCGGACAATTCCAACAACAACGCGATTTCTTCCAAAACCGCAGCTACTTCTTTTTTGGTCATCACTGTTTCCCGCGCTTTATTTGACTCGTATGTCCGCTGCGTCCCTGTAATGCGGCCGCAACTGCCCGGTATTGTCTCGCAGGCAAGCTGTTTTGACTCTACACGAGCCTCAACCGAAAGCCAACGCCATCCCCCGCAATTTACCGAAGGAGCCAGTTTCACGTGCGCAACAGTATACTTTTTTCGCTATTGGGGCTTGTATTGATCCTCGCGCTTGGTTGCAGCGTTAAGAACGGTTTGGAGATTGGGCCTGTGTCGATGATCCTCCCCATGGGGTCCGGAACTCTCGACCCGGCGCAGTTTCCAGATACGCCGAATCAACCGATAGTCATCGGAAGAGTTCACAAGGAACTATGCGACCTTCCCACCGAAGACCAACTTACCGAGGTGTTTCGCACGTGCTTCGCGTTCGATCCGGGACGTTGCGCGACATAAAGGCGGTTCATTTGTTCTTCGTGCCCAAGTCGGGAAGTGTGTTTGGAACGGTGAACCTGGGCGGGGCGTACTCCTTAACGGGCTTTGGGGATTCTATCGAGATTAGCGCGCCTGACGGCGTTGACTTGCTTGCACTGGTAAAAGAGAATGACGCGATGTTTGGGGAAGGGTGTCCGCTGCTGCTCATACACGCGGCGGGCGCGGTTCCAGACGAACCAATAGAATGGGAAGCTCAACTCGAAGTAGATGGCTACGCGCGCCTGGGTGTTTTCTAGGTATGTGCATGCCGTCAGCATGACGTGTCGCGTTCCGGAGTCTTTACGGGGAAGCGAGAATCTTTTCGATGCGATTGCGCGAAGTTACGTATGCGTGTTGGCTGCTGCTTGCGATCCTATTTTCGCAATGCGGCGCGAGACCAACTCCAGCGGATAATGACACCACACCAGATCCTGCAGCAACTCAGTCTGTACTTTCGGCTAGCGACTCGACTGCCATACCGGAAGAAGGCGGCACCTTGACGCTGCATATAAGTGGTTCGACCGTCACTGTTCCAATCGATTTTGCGGAACTGACGAACACGGACGAGGGCTATCCTGATTTTGTCCAGTTTGGTGGCGCAGGCACGTTCATCGTTGCTGGAATCGACGGCAAGATGCCGGATGACGAGGGGGACGGCTATTACGCGCCGCTCGTGGGCAAGGCGCTCCCGGTGAATGTCTCACTGGATCTGGTGGAGGGTGCGCGCGAGGTGACTTTGCCGGGTCTCGGGCTTCAACCGGTGGCCGGGGGTCAGATAACGCTGGAAAAGTTCAGGCGACTGGGCGATGGAAAAGACCTTTGGGAAGGCAAGATCGAACTCTCGGTTCAAGGCCCTCAAGGACTTATGAATATCCCCGGGACCTTCAAGGTCTCT
Organism: uncultured bacterium; assembly: GCA_937928585.1. Taxonomy (GTDB): domain Bacteria; phylum Hydrogenedentota; class Hydrogenedentia; order Hydrogenedentales; family SLHB01; genus JABWCD01. The sequence goes on from CALEZK010000690.1 coordinate 5,823, forward strand.
ATCGTCCCCACTTGGTAGCCACGCCGTTGTCAACGCTGGATCGGGTACAATCGTTGATGTTACATCCGATTTGGCTGGGGTGGGAGTCTCGTATGTTATTCCGTACAAAAACTATCGCGACGGCCATTGCCTTTGTGGCAGTCACATACGCGGACGCGGGCACTTTACGTGTCGGCGTGCCGGAGGTGACTGGCGATACAGTCGTTCTGCCGGTGCTGCTGGAAGGAGACGTTCCAGAAGGCGTTGCGGCGCTCGATTTCACTCTGCAATACGACCCCGCGGTTTTCCAACCCGTAGGCGCTGAGGCCGGAGCAGCGGCCGTTGCCGCGCGCAAACAAGTCCAGTCCAATGAAGTAAGCCCGGGCAACTATGTCGTCATGATGTTTGGATTGAATCAAACGACAGTCCAAAGCGGACAGGTGGCCGCCGTTACATTGGCGAAAAAGAACCAACCCGCATCCAATCAATCCAGCGTGGCGATTGAAGACACCGCTTTGGCGTCAGTCGATGGATTTGAAATCGCTTCGCAGGGAAGCAATCAAACAGTGACGTTCGCTCCGCCTCCGAATGACGGAGAGCCACAAGATCCGGGTGAGACTCCTGTTCGACCGGACGTACCAGATCCGGTTACGCCACCGCTTCCGGACCCTGACCAGCCAAGCCCACCGACGCCGCAACCAGCAACCCCAACCTCACCGGGCGGCCCGCCCGCGGTACCGTCGCCGACTTCGCCACGTGACGGAAGTACACGCACAACACCGATGACGTTGAATGCGCCGGAACAGCCGGAAAGCCCGACGCCATTAGCCGGAACTGCCGGTCGGCTTGCGCGCATGAATGACGCCGCGCAACGGCTAGATTCGGCGCGCGCGTCGCTCAACGCGCCAACCGCTTCCGGTTCGACGGTCGGGCAAGAGGGTGACGCTGAGGAACCTGATTCGGGTGAGCGTGCGCCGGTTTCAGACGAGGCCGAAATACGGGCGACCCGCGTACCAGCAACGGAAGTTGCATTGGCGCCAGTAATACCGCTTGACGAATCAGGCGCGTCTTCGCGTGTAGCCGAAGATACAACGAACGTGGTGGCTAGCGGCGAGGCAATCTCGGACGCGAATCGGCGGGTTCTTGTGTATGTGATGACAGCAGTGGCTATAGGCGCGGTATTGATTCGGTTTCGTGCGCGCAGGAACGCGCGCAAGTAGCGGCGCACGTTAATGGAGGAGAATTCCCTCCAATCGTAGCAACTCGCGCTTCCATTCCAGGCCGGCTGCAAACCCATGCAGCGCACCATTCTTTCCGATAAATCGATGACACGGAATCAATATAGCGACTGGATTCTGCCCGAGCGCGGCGCCGACGGCGCGGGACGCTGTCTTCGGTTTTCCCATACTTTCCGCGAGTTCGCCATAGGTTGACGACGCGCCCCACCCCACGCGAATGGCGGCATTCCATACTTCCTGCTGAAACGGCGTTGCGCCGCGCATGTCGAGCGGAATTTGGGAGAACGATTCGGCCACACCGGCAAAATAGCGCTCCAGGCATTCGTTGAGTTGCCACACGCGTCCATCGTTCGCGCCGGCGTGCAATACGTTGTGTCGCGTTGCGCCACGTTCGGCGTGTGGCAGTTCCAGGCGCCACAGGCCTTTCGATGAGAACCACCCATAGACAGGGCCGCGCGCGTGGTCAAATCGGAATGTGGCAGGTTGATCGGTCGTGACTATTGGCATGAGCTGCCCTCTGTAATCCGCTGGGCTCGGCGCGCAACGGGATTATGATTCATCGGTGCTGTTCGATTTTACTAAGTCCCGGTCCTTCGTCACGTCGCCTTGCGGCGGGCTGTGGCGCAACGTATAGGCTTGAATGGTCTGCTCGATGAGTCGAAACGCTCGAATCAGGCTACGTCGACACGTTTGCAGGGCTCGGCGTTGATCGGGATTCACATCACCAAGTTCTTCGTTCAATAGCATGTCCACATAGCCGGATACGGCAGAAAGCGGCGCGCGAAGATGGACCGCGATAGTCTGAATGAAATCGGCCTTGTGTTTGTCGAGCTGGCGCAGTTCGGTATTCAACCGTTCGACCCGCAGAGCGGCGACGCGCGCCGACTCGTCATACTGCTTTCGGCTTGTTTCGTCTCGCAAGAGGACAACGAAATATCGCGCGCCATCACGGACATAGGAGCGCGCGATTAGATGCACGTCGCGTTCATCGCCTTCGCTCGTGACAATGATCTGCGCGGATTCCGTCTGCCCCCGTGCCCGCAAATCAGCGACCTTCTGCGGAAGCGTGCCGTCGTCAAACAGGTAGGTGCGAAAACGCTGTCCGATCAAGTTCGCGCGCGGCACCGCCAGGAACTCAACGGCACGATCGTTGCACTCGGTTATGTACTCGTTTTCGTCAATTACGAGAATCGGGTCGCCGGCGCTGTTCAGGATGGCGCGCAGCGTAGACTCCGCGGCCATGACCTGCCCTGCCTGCTCGATTGCGGAGATTTCAGCCCTGCGCAAACGCTCGGATAGCGCGGCGACCATCCAGCCTACAAGAACGATACTGATGATGCGCACCAACAGGACGCCCAATGGAACTGTAACCGTATCGGCGAAGTTTTCATAACAGATTACGCTTATGTACATCGCAACACATAGAAGGCACGCGCGCATCACCATGAACTGACGCCGGTCGTACGCCGTGAACCCGATAATGAGCAAGAAGTAGAGGATGTAAGCATCGCTGCTGTCGGCACCGGTAATCGCGACGACAGTTGTAATTTGCAGAAGGTATATCGCGAAGTTTAAGCGGGAATGGAAGAATCGATATTTTCGGGACCATAGCACGCCGTGAACAACCGCATTGTGCACGACGATCATTGTCGAAATAACCACGAAGTCTGAGGTGTCGTTGCCGAAATATCCAAACAGGAAAACTGGCGCAAGTAGGGCAGACACGACGTAGCGCATGACCAGCGCGATTCGTTCGACGGTTACCGCCAGACTGTGGGTGGAATCAACGGAAGGCATCAGACTTCTCCCGCCAGATCATAGACCCGATTGCGCGGCACGCGCAGGGTTTTTGCCACATGTTTGATGGCATCGCGTCGCGACAGGCCATCAGCGGTAACGGCAGTCGCCACAGCATCGAGTATTGCTTCGTCAGTCACGCATTCTGTTTCTTGCGCGCCGGGGTGAACCAAAACGACACATTCGCCGCGCGCATCATGTTGCTTGAAGTGATCAAGCACTTCGGCGGCGCTTCCGCGCACCACTTCTTCGTGTATTTTGGTCAGTTCACGCGCAACGCACACTTCGGACTTCGGCAACTCCCGCGCAATCAGGGTTAGCGAGTCCGATAAACGATGCGGCGATTCGTAGCAGGCGTGCGTTCCGCCGAGCAGACGAAAGTGTTCCAAGAGCGCTACCGCATCTTTCGTCTTTCGGGGGAAGAAGCCATGAAATGCAAAGCGATCAATTGGTAATCCGCTAACCGATAAAGCGGCAATAAGCGCCGAGGGCCCCGGAATTGCGATGACTTCAACTCCAATTTCGCGCGCGGCATGCACAATACGATAACCCGGATCAGCAATGCAGGGGGTCCCCGCATCGGAAATGAGCGCGATATCTTTACCCAGTTTCAGTTCACCCAGCAACGATTCCGTCTTCTCACACTCGTTGTGATCGTGATAGCTTGTCAAGGGGGTCTTGATGTTGAAATGATCCAGAAGGCGTCGGGAATGGCGGGTATCTTCCGCCGCAATCAAGCTGACCTCTTCCAGGACGCGGCGAGCACGGGGAGAAAAGTCTTCGAGGTTGCCAATGGGCGTTGCGACTACATAAAGGCGTCCCGTTTGCATCCCTTACATGGACTCCCAGCGCGTAAGCGTCCCCGGCGACAATCGCGCGCGACGGCCAACGCGCCGTCACGATGCGTTACATATCCCTTACGACACCAGCGCGGACCCTGCCCCTCGCGTCCGCGTGGTACTCTTGCAACGACCGGACGGTCATGGTGCCGTCTCGCTCCGCCTTTAATCCCATCACCGCGGCACGCGCTGCGGCGAGTGTTGTCATGTGGGTAATGCCGCGTTCGAGCGCCGATCGGCGAATGGCCTTTTCGTCATACTTGGATTCTTCGCCCAGTGGCGTGTTAATGACCCAGTGCACATCGCCATTGATCATGTGATCGACAATGTGCGGGCGCTTCTCTCCGACTTTGAACACGCGCTCCGCCGCGATTCCCTGCTCCTGCAGCATGGCCGCGGTGCCTTCGGTTGCCAAGAGCTTGAAGCCAAGTGACGTGAGATCTTTGCCGAGACTTCCCATCTTCTTCTTGTCGCGGTCGTTTAGGCTGATAAACACAGTGCCGCCGCTGGGCAGTCGATTACCGGCCGCAACCTGGCTCTTGGCAAAGGCCATACCCATTGAATAATCGATGCCCATGACTTCGCCGGTACTACGCATCTCGGGTCCGAGAAGAATATCGACGCCGGGAAACTTGATGAATGGAAGGACCACTTCTTTTGCGCTGACGAATTCCGGTGCGGGGTCCTCGGTCAGCCCCAACTCGGCGAGGGTTTTCCCTGCCATGACGCGCGCGGCCATCTTCGCCAATGGAATGCCAGTGGCCTTGCTCACAAAAGGCACAGTGCGCGAGGCGCGCGGATTGACTTCGAGGATGTAGACCTTGTCGTCACTCACCGCGTACTGCACATTCATCAATCCAATGACGTTTAGTTCACGTGCGAGCGCGCGCGTCTGTTGTTTGATGTTTTCAACGATTGCAGGGTCCAGGTCATAGGGCGGCAAGATGCAGGCGCTATCGCCGCTGTGAACGCCCGCCTCTTCAATGTGCTGCATAATTCCTGCGATGATCGCCTGTGTCCCATCGGCTATTGCGTCAACGTCCACCTCAACGGCGGCCTCGATGAATTTATCGATGAGGATCGGGTGCTCGGGAGACGCCTCGACTGCGTGGGTCATGTAACGGCCGAGCGCGGCATGGTCGTAGACAATTTCCATGGCACGGCCGCCCAACACGAAAGACGGACGCACGACCACGGGAAAGCCGATTCGATTTGCAATGACATGGGCCTCCTCGACAGAAGTGGCCGTTTCATTGTCCGGTTGCAGCAGTCCAAGTTTCTGCACGAGTTCGCGGAACTCTTTGCGATCTTCCGCGCGCGCGATACTCGACGGCGACGTGCCGATAATGGGTACCCCCGCCTTTTCCAAGTCTTTGGCAAGCTTCAGCGGCGTCTGCCCGCCGAACTGCACGATCACCCCTTTGGGATTCTCGCGCTCACAGATGTTCAACACATCTTCAAGTGTCACCGGCTCGAAATACAGTCGGTCGGAGGTGTCGTAGTCGGTTGATACCGTCTCGGGATTGCTGTTCACCATGATGGTTTCGTACCCATCATCTTTGAGCGCGAACGACGCGTGCACACAGCAATAGTCGAACTCGATGCCTTGTCCAATGCGATTTGGGCCGCCACCGATGATCATTATTTTTTCTTTTGAGGTGGCGCGCACCTCATCTTCATCGCCGTACGTGGAATAGTAATAGGGCGTGTACGCTTCAAACTCCGCGGCACAGGTATCGACCAGCTTGAAGGTCGGCACAATCCCCATCGACTTTCGATGCGTGCGCACCCAGTCCGCATCCTTGTTCCATAGAAACGCCAATTGCCGATCGGAAAACCCGAATTCTTTTGCGCGCCGCATGACACCCGGGTCTTCCGGGTTTGCGAAACGCAGCAAGCGTTCTTCTTCGATAATCGAGTAAATGTTCCGGAGAAACCACGGATCGATCGCGGTTGCTTCGTGAACTTCCTCTACAGTTGCGCCGGCCCGAAACGCGCGGGCAATCTGGAACATGCGTTCGGGGACGGGCGTCTGAATGGCCCGCAAAAGCGCATTCTTCTCTTCTTCGGACTGGGCATCACCCGTGGATGGTTTGTCCTTTCCATCGGCACCGAGGCCGAACCTGCCGGTCTCCAAGGAGCGCATGCCTTTCTGCAACGATTCCTTGAAAGTCCGGCCGATGCTCATGGCCTCGCCCACACTCTTCATCTGAACCGTCAGCGTGGAATCGGAACCCGGAAACTTTTCGAATGCCCAGCGCGGAATCTTTGTGACGACATAGTCAATCGTAGGTTCAAAAGAAGCAGGCGTCTCGCGCGTAATATCATTTCGAATTTCATTCAGTGAATACCCGACGGCCAGTTTGGCGGCGATCTTGGCAATGGGAAATCCGGTGGCCTTGGACGCCAACGCGGAACTGCGCGAAACGCGCGGGTTCATCTCGATAACGGTCATTCGTCCGGTAGCAGGGTCGACCGCGAACTGAATATTGGATCCACCGGTCTCGACTCCGATGGCGCGAATGATCTTGATGGCGGCGTCGCGCATCGTCTGATACTCTTTGTCGGTCAGGGTCTGCGCGGGCGCAACGGTGATGCTGTCTCCCGTGTGTACACCCATCGGATCGAAGTTTTCGATTGAGCAGATAATCACGACGTTGTCATTCAGATCGCGCATTACTTCGAGTTCATACTCTTTCCAACCGAGTACTGACTCCTCGACCAGCACCTCGCTAACGGGACTGCATTCAAGCCCCCAGGCGACTACCTTGTCGTACTCTTCCTTATTGAAAGATACGCCTGCGCCACTGCCGCCGAGGGTGAACGCCGGGCGAATGATTGCCCGGTAGCCCAATGTGGCTCCGAACGCCTGGGCTTCCTCCAGGGTATGCACCACGAGGCTCTGCGGCACGTCGAGTCCGCATGCGAGAATTGTTTCCTTGAATTCGCCCCGATCCTCGGCGCGTTTGATCGCCGGGAGCTTCGCGCCAATCAATTCAACGCCGTACTTTTCCAGGATGCCGGATTCGGCGAGTTTCACCGCGAGATTCAGCGCGGTCTGGCCACCGACGGTCGGCAAAAGGGCGTCCGGGCGTTCCCGATCAATGATGCGTTCGAGGACTTCAACGGTGAGCGGCTCGATGTAGGTGCGATTAGCCGTTTCGGGATCGGTCATGATCGTGGCGGGATTGCTGTTAACGAGAACGACTTCGTATCCCTCTTCCCGCAAAGCCTTGCATGCCTGCGTGCCGGAATAGTCGAACTCGCAAGCTTGCCCAATCACAATGGGCCCGCTGCCAATGATGAAAATCTTGTGAATGTCGGTCCGTCGTGGCATGCGACCTCGATAATGTTACGAACGCGTTGCCGAGCGAATCAGCCAGCGTTAACGCGAAATCTCCAGAATCTCAAACTCAATATTGCCCGCCGGCACTGTCGCCATGGCGGTCTCTCCTACTGCCTTGCCAAGCAATGCCAAACCAACAGGAGATTTCACGGAAATCTTCCCCTGGGCCATATCGGCCTCGACCGGGCTCACCAGCGTGTAGGTAAACTCTTTTTTTGTCTTCTTATTCAGAACCCGGACAACCGACCCAGTATATGCCTTGCTTATATCGACTTGGTGGTCTTCCAGGACGACCGAGCGTGCGACCTTATCTTCCAGATCGCGAATCCGGGCATGCAGCATGGCCTGTTCTTCTTTGGCGGCGTGGTAGTCGGCGTTTTCGCGAAGGTCTCCAAAGCCGCGCGCATGCTCGATGATTGCGGCGACCTCCATGCGGCGCGATTTGCAGGATGCAAGTTCTTCCTGCAGTTTATCCAAACCCTCACGGGTAACATATAGATTGTCCACGGCTGTTCCGAACTCACGTTGCCCCACGACACACACCACGACCGTAACTGCCCGTCGGGGCGCCGCTGGGAGGTTTACACGTCCAAACTGCTGGGCCAAAAGTATAGCAGACGACTGTCGGCAATTCCCATTTTTCGCCCGCGCTTGTGTTCGCCAGTTACCTTCAGTACGCTGAGGCGGCAGATCCACAGTTCTTGCCAGCCCTCGACGGTTCGCACAGCAGGTTGGTGCAGATGACGAACTAACGGGATTCGCGAACATGACCAATCGGCACAACGTACTAACCATCAAGACACCCGAAGGCATCGTATTTTCGATGCAACTCGCCGGGCCCACAACGCGTTTTCTCGCTTGGGTGATCGATCTAGCGGTGATTGTGGTCATTTATATTACGGTATTCCAAATTACAGCGTCTCTCGCGGCGGTGAGTAGTTACATCGCGCTATGGATCTCCGATTTCATTACGGCATTTGCCTGGGTGCTGCTCTTCGTCGTCAACCTTGGGTACGGAATTGTGCTTGAATGGTTCTGGCGAGGCCAAACGATTGGAAAATACGTGTTGCGTTTACGGGTCATGGATGAGCAGGGACTGCGCCTGCAGTTCAGCCAGGTCGTGATTCGAAACTTTCTGCGGCTCGTTGACAGCCTCCCTGTCTTCTATTTATTCGGCGGAATCGCCTGTGTATTGAGCAAACACTGCCAGCGATTGGGGGACTTCGCCGCCAACACAGTCGTGACGTTTTCGCCCAAAATTGCCGAGCCTGATTTCGACGAGATCATGAGCGGAAAGAACAATTCCCTGCGGGATTATCCGCATATCGAGGCGCGGCTGCGCCAACGAATCACCCCGGAAGAAGCGCGGATCGCCCTGCAAGCAGTGCTACGGCGTGATATGCTGGATCCAATCGCGCGTGTCGCGTTGTTTCGGCAGATGGCCGACCATTTGCGTACGATTGTTGCCATTCCCGAAGAGGCGCTGGTGGGCGTTCCAGACGAACAGTTTGTTCGCAACGTAGTCGATTGCGTGTTTCGCCCACAGGCGAGCGGCCTGGGCTCGGCCGGGCTCGCTCCACAAAGAGCTCCGGCAACTTCTTAGTTTCCGGGTATGGTGGGCGTTGCCGGAAGTGCCGGCGAGGACAATCGGCCATTGGCACTCCCACTTTCGAGGCGTTACAATACGCTAACGCCCGCCGTGCTGGCGCAGGTTTGGGGTCATTAGTCATGTCATCAATACTCGAGAAGCTAAAAGTCGACCAACTTCGTAAGCGCGGCATGCGCCTCGCGGACAACAGCGACTTTCAAGGCGCCTTGGCCATCTTCGAAGAAGTGGCGAAGCGCTCTCCGGATATGCCGCTTGCGTATTCGAATGTGGGATTCTGCTTATTTCGATTGGGCAAGACCACGGAAGCAATTTCCGCGTATGAACGGGCGTGGAAACTCGCGCCGGAAGATCCGCGACATGCGTACGATCTTGGCTGTGTGCTGTATACAAGCGGCCAAAAGGAAAAGGCACTAGACTGTTTTCTCAACGCGTTGAAATCGAATCCGGATTACAAGGAAGCGTACGCCGCGCTGGAAACCACGCGCGCGGATCTCAATATCCCGGCGACCGATCCGCGTCTCGCTGGCATTTTGCCCGCAGCACCGGCCCCTCCCCCGCCTGCCCCTGAAAAGAGTGCCCCTGCAGAAAAAGCACAATCGAACCCGGTTGCTCCGCCATCCGCGGCGAAGAAGGTGCAGCCTGAAGTTATTTCCGCATTAATTGCGAAAGGCACGGACCTTTACGAGAAAGGTGAATTCGCGGCGGCGCTGAATGCCTGGACCGAAGCGACGCGACTCGATCCGGCAAACGCCAAGGCGCACAACAATCGTGCAGCGGCGTTGTACGAGTTGGGCAAACACCAGGAAGCAATCGAGGCATGTACGGCTGCGCTGTCCGCGCAACCGGGATACGCAATCGCCCATATGACCCGCGGCGAAATTTATGCGGCGATGGGCAATCGCGATGCCGTCATGCGCGAATTCACAGCCCTAAATGCAATCGACGAAGAATTGGCCCAGCAACTTATCGAAATGATGCACCACCTCAAGGAGACTTCCGAATGATTCGGCGGACCCCTATTATTTTGCTGTTGACGATCGTGACGCTTGGTTGTGGCGAAACGGGCGAACCCAAGCCCAAGGAAGTCACCATTACCGTCCCGTCGATTGACGGCGCGATGGACGATCTCAAGAAGAGCGCCGAGGAATTCAAGGACGCCGCGAAGCAACAGGTCACGGAATCTGCGGGCGCTGAAATCGAACGGCTATACGGAGAGCTCAAGGAGGTCGCGGACTCGTTTCAGCAAAATGCCGGTAAGCTGGAAGGCGATGCCAAGGAACAGTTTGAAAAAGTGCGCGGCGAATTTGAAGACAAGCAAAAGGAATTCGAAAGCAAGCTCGAAGAATTCAAGTCCGGGTCGGGCGCGGCAAGAGATGAACTGCTGAAGGCACTATATGAAGCGCTGACAGATATGAAGGACGCACTGGATCGGGCATCAAAGGCTTTCCGCGAAGGCGCGGAGAAATCGTCGCCGCAGCCGGCCTAACTTCAACTCTACGGACCTACCATGATCGAGCTTGGCGTCAATATCGACCACATTGCAACACTGCGCGAAGCGCGAAAAGGGCGCGAACCCGATCTTATCGCAGCCGCAAAGGTTTGCGAGATTGCGGGTGCCCACCAGATTACCGTGCATCTCAGACAGGACCGCCGTCACATTCAGGATCGAGATGTCGAAATGCTGAAGGACGTGCTGCAAGTGCGCCTGAACTTCGAGATGGCGGCAGTCGATGAAATCATTGCAATTGCGCATCGCATCAAGCCGCATACGGTCTGCCTCGTTCCGGAAAATCGACGCGAAGTCACAACGGAGGGCGGACTTGATGTTGTGAGCCAGGTCAAGCGCCTGAAAGAAGTAACGAAGCGCTTTCAGGATGCCGGATCGAAGGTGAGCCTGTTTATTGATCCGGACCGCGACCAGGTTGATGCCAGCGCGGAAGTCGGCGCGGACTACGTCGAACTCCACACCGGCGCGTATGCAAACGCAACCGGGAACTTGATAGGCGGAGAGATCGACCGTATCGCAGCGGCCGCTGCCAGAGCGATAGCCTCCGGAGTTATCTTCAACGCCGGACACGGCCTTACGATACGAAACCTCGCTCCTATCGCATCGATTCCCGGTCTTAACGAGGTCAATATCGGACACTCGATCGTTTCACGGGCGCTGTTCGTAGGTCTGAGCGAGGCGGTGCGGGAGATACTCGACGTTCTGCACGAATGCTCGGCGTAGGGCCCGAAATTGCGTTAATCCGAAACCCGGATTAGAAGTCTTTGAAATCTTCCTCGTCCAAGGCGATGACTTCTTCAGGTCTCTTTACCAGACGCGCCGGCGGAGCCAGCTTTGTTTCGTTTCGCCGCTCGACGGCACGATTTACTCGTGAAGGCGATCCGGTGGACCGTAAGTCTGTCAAGGGCGATGGTAGCGCGCGTCTTCGACTCGCGGCAGTCGCGGTCTCCTCGCCACTGACGAGCGAGAGCAAGCCCGCGATCATCACGTTCAACTCGTAGGCTTGGCCCGTGAGCTGTTGACTGGCTGCCGCCGCCTGCTCGCCCACCGCCGCGTTCGCCTGAGTAACCGTGTCCATCTGCGACATCGCATGGTTTATTTGATCTATTCCTTGTGACTGCTCGGTGCTGGCTGTAGCGACTTCTTCTATGAGATGGCTCACTTTTTCGATGGAGGTGCTGATCGCATCCAGCTTCGTTCCCACTTCGCCCGAGACGTTTACGCCACTTTCGGCATTCTGCTGCGCCTCCTCGATCAAGTTGGATGTGCTCCGCGCTGCGTCAGCGCAGCGTTTGGCGAGGTTGCGCACTTCCTCGGCGACCACGGCGAATCCTTTGCCTGCGTCGCCCGCCCGCGCGGCTTCCACGGCTGCATTTAACGCGAGCAGATTGGTTTGGAATGCTATCTCATCAATGGACTTTATGATTTTCGCAGTCTCGTCAGATGACCCCTTAATCCGATGTATGGCGTCTGACATTTTGCCCATGGCCTGACGGCCTTCGTGGGCCGCTTCCCGCGCGGAGTTTGCCATGCCCGTGGCCTGGCGCGCGTTGTTTGAATTCTGACGGATCATGGATGCCATAAGTTCCAGCGAAGCAGAAGTTTCTTCAAGAGACGACGCCTGCTCGCTCGCGCCTGATGCCACATGCAGGCTTGAGTCAGCGACTTGCTTTGAAGCGGCGGCGACAAGCTCGGCCCCCTCCAAAAGTTTTTCGCTGATCACCGAAATCGGACGCTCTACGTAACGAATTACAAACAGGGCAAAAATGACACCGGTCAGGAACAGCGAGCCGATGATGAGAGCGCCAGCCCACTGCATCGACGCCATGAGCTGCGCATCCGCTTGATCGAGTGACTGTATTACTTCGAACGCACCATGAATTTCACCTACTTTCCACCCCTCCATGGTGCCCCCAGTGGGATCCTTGCCGCCGGGCAGGCCCCAGATCGCCTCTGAGGTAGCGGGATCTCCGTGGCATAGGAGGCAGCTTTCCGTAAGACGCACCGGGCGGAAATAGCGCACAGCGTTGTTTTCCGCGTCGATGGTGTGCCACTCGGAGAGGTTTTCCTTCTCCATTGCCTCGAGCGCCTGGGCTTCAATTGGGTTGGGCTCGTTGAGTGAATTGCGCGCACTGTGCTTTGGCGTTCTGAATTCGTAACCGCCTTCGGTTGCTTTTTTCTGGGCTGCTTCCCAAGCAGACACAACGGGGACGGACGCCAAGACCTTATCGAACTCTTTCGATTCGGCCCAGGCGCGCAGCATCTCGGAATTAAAGAGGCCTTGGCGCCACTTCTCTTCCATGCCTTCGCGCACGCTCTCGGCCTGGTTACAGATGACGCGGGCCTTCTCAATGTAACTTTCCCGGACGCGCTCCTTTTCATTTTGGTAATGGAACG
>CALEZK010000691.1 GCA_937928585.1 uncultured bacterium
CTCCATCTTCCCACCGCCGAAGCACTGCTGGCTTCTATTCCAAAGCCGGGCACGAGGAAATCCGAACCTAACCCTGAGCCGGTGAAGGTGGCGCAGTTGGACGGATTTGGCCGGGAAGTCCGTGGGCCGCTGGGACCGCAGGAAGCGGTGGATGATCTGAGCGCCGCTGATGCCCTGAAGAATTCCGGGGCAATCTCCGACGCGCTCATGGCGTATTTCGAGATCATGGACCGATACCCCAACACCAACGAAGCCCTCTGGGCCGACCAGGGCATGTGGGATGTGATGGAGGGCGTTGCGGCGGGAACCATTCAGCAGAATGCATTGGCCGCTTTCGACAGCACCATTTTATCTTGGGAGCCTCAAACGGTCTCCGGGGCATACGCGGTCGTGACCTATCTTGCTGAACGGGCGCTGACGGAACACCGGGCAGGCAATGCGGAGTTGGCGCAACAGTATGCCGGACCCGCGCGCACTGCCAGCTGGGCACTTTGGTCCGCGAATCCCCAGCACTTTTTGAGCATGTCTGCGGCAGACTATTACCTTGACGCCGTGCGCGTACTCGGGCTGGATACCCAGCGTGCTGCCATGGACGAACTCCAGGCAGCGGCACTCGCCTTGCCGTCGTGCCCGGCGAAACTCGGGGCGCTTTTCGCCTTGGGAAAACATTACGACAGCAACGACATTCACGATTTGATGAACTCCGTGTCGACTTGGCGTCACACGTTGGTGGAAGCCGAGAAGAGCTATGTGGAACCCATCCTAACCGACGAGTCGATCCCGTTCTGGGTCAAGGGATACGTCTGCGAATACTTCGGGCGGGCAAACGCGGGGCTTGGCCGTTACGCCGACGCCAAGGCGTGGTACGACCGTGGGACCACCTTGAGCACCCGCGTCGGGCCAACCCACTATTTCCTTGCCTTTATGTCCACGCTGATGCTCGTGCAAATGCACCCGATGGATCTCTCGATTCCCGTGGACGCCATCCAGGACTATTTGAACACCTATCCAGAAAGCACCCTGACCGGAAGAGCACTGATCGAACTGGGCGGACTTTACATGCTGGCCGGCGACTACCAAGGAGCGGCAGGAATCTTCGGTGAAGTCGTGCAACGGGAACCGGATAGCAAGATGGCGGCAGTGGCGACCCACGAACTCGCCTACATCATGGAGCACCTGTACGAATCCGTGGACTACGCAAAGTCCCAAGTGATTAAACAAGAGCAAGAGGTGAAACTGGCTCAGGACTGCGGCCCGCAAGCGCTTAAGGCGATCCTGGCGAGCAGCGGAATTCCAGCGAGCGTTGACGAACTCTGCGCGCTCGCCAAGACCGACGAGACAGGGACCACGATGTTGGGGCTGGTGGAGGCCGCCGCGAGTAAGGGCCTCGTCCTAAGCGGTGTGCGCGCAAACAGCGCACGGGAGCTTTCCCTACCGGCAATCGCCTATGTGAACGGAAATCACTTTGTCGTGGTCACAGAAGTGCGGGATGACGCGGTGGTTGTAGTCGATCAGCCTGAAGGAAAACGGCCACTGACTATCACTGAGTTCAGCGCGATGTGGAATGGCGAAGCTTTGGTAACCCAAGCGAACAATTCAGATCGTATTGCAATCGCAGCCCTGGCGGCAAACAAGGGCGGCGACAGTTCTCCCGCCGTGCCGGACAACAACTACACCGGCGACTGGTACTACGTGGGCGGATCCGGTGGCGCGGGAATGGGCGCGGTCGACTCCGGCAGCCTGAAAGTAGGCTCAAACGTGCCCACCTCCATTGCAAGTCCGGGGGTAAACGTCGATGTGCACGGGTTCGAGACCTGTATCGACATGCGTGAATCCGATATCCACCTCGAGTGTCGCGGCTCCCTGGGCGTTTCGTTCGGGCGCGTGCACATCAACGAAAAGGGTTATCCCCGAACCTACACCAATGGACGCATGGGCACCGGGTGGTGCGCGACGACATCGGTGTATCTCAACATCGGGCCGTTGTCCGATGAGTTCGACGAAGAGTCCAACCCCACCCATATGACGCTACAGGATTCCACCGGCACGGCGCGCGATTACGACTACATCGAAGAGTCCGGCGGTTTCTACATCTACAAACGCTCCTCAACGGGCCAGACCGACGAGAAAGCGGTTATCATCCGGTACAAACAGACGGGGACGGACAGCCTGCGCAAAGCCTATGTCGATTTCCCGGACGGGAAACAGTACGAGTTCGCGGCGTTTAACGCCGACCCGAGCGGCGGAGTTGTGCGGCTCAACTACATCCGGGACGCCGGTTCGGCAAACACCGTGACGTTCGCGTACGACGGTGCCTCGGTGAGTGCAAAGCTCACCAAGGTGCAGTCGCCCCAAGGCGATTCGCGCCACTTGGCCATCGCATATGACGGTTCCAGCCGGATCACGAAAGTGGAGCTTAAAGAGACCTCGACCGTGTTGCAGACGGTGACCTACGCGTACAACGCGACCAGCCTGTTGACCAAGGTCACGGACAACGAAAGCAAGACAACGCAGTACGAATACCAGAACCAAGGTGGCAACTCGCGGATGATCACCAAGATCACCGATAAAGCGGGTGTCGTAACCAACCTCGGCTGGTATTTTACGGACGATGCCAGCGGCGATTGGGGCGCGTACAAGCTGGAAGTGACGGACGCGGGCGGCTTGAAGACGGTATATGACCGCAGCACGGCATCGAGTATCGACACGGTGACGCCCAAGGACGGCGCAACAAGCCTGTCAAAGACCGTGGATACGCCCCTCGCGGGCGATTCCAGCCGGAAACGGTATGGCGACAGCTATACCGACGTCTCCAGCTACAACCGGGCCAGCTTCGAGTACAACACCGGAAGCGAGCTGACAAAATCGCTTCGGCCTGGGGATGTGACAGATGGGACATTTGGCTACACATCCAATGGCCAGATATCTACGCTTGCGGATAACGATGGTACGACGACCGATTTTGACTATGCATCGACGACGGCACTGCAACCCACGAAGGTTACCGATCCCACCG
>CALEZK010000692.1 GCA_937928585.1 uncultured bacterium
GTCGACGACAAATACGAAAGTGAGTAACAAAGGCCCCAGAAGATTCATGGTGTTGTGGTTTGACAGGCTGAGGCCATACACAAACGCGAAGGCGATCAGGTACCTTTGACTTCGCGCTTCGTACCAAAGCAGCAAAAGGAGGCAGCACGACACGATAAAGAAGGCGTTGAGGGTGTACACCTCAGCGATAACGGATTGCTCCCAGAATTCCCCGGAGAATGCAAACGCTAGCCCCGCTGCCACTGCCGCGAATCGATTCCGGGTCATTTTCAATGTCAGCGTGAAAAGTAAATAAACAGTTGCTGCACCGAAGGTGGCGGACATGAAATTGACCCGCCACGCCACGGAGCCAAAGGGAATGAACGTAAATACCTTTCCCAGCAGACACCAAATCGGATAGCCCGGTGGGTGCGCTATTCCGAGGGTGTACGCTGCGGTGACCAGTTCGCCGCTGTCTTCCCCCGTTATGGTTGGACCCAAAGTCATAACGTAGACGACAAGAGCTGTCAGCGCTGTGCAAGCCGCGAGAAAATAGTCTGGCCAGCGAAGGGTGTAGCGGGATTCCGGTTGTGGCCACATGGACTGGAAGACGGGAGGAAGGGTGTTTGCACTCGCCCGAATTGCGGCTTCGTCTTCCGGTGTGCGCTCCGCACCAATTTTTTCAAGCCAGAGCTTCACCTGGGCACGTTCGACACCGAGCGCGGTTGCAAGCTTGGCGTCGGTATACCTTTGGTAATGTGATTTGAGGTACATTCGTTGTAGAAATGTGAGCCGCATAGACGCAAGTGTACCGCAGTAGGGTATGGGATTTCAGTAGGGAGAACGCCAGGGAGAACGCCTAGGCCAAGAAGTCCTTTCGGGGGGGGGTACCATCGCGATACGCTTCCGAATTAGACTGGTCGGGAAGTTGGACTTTTCGAAGCGCTATTTCCAACAACAAGGTGCGCAGATACTGGTGAAAACATTACCTAAGGCAGATTTTGGCTGGTGCTAGCCCGCATCCAATCAAGTACGATTCTGGGAATCGACGGTTTTCCCCTGTCCGTCGAGGTGGACAACTATATCGGCGTGAACAAGCTCACGATTGTGGGCTTGCCCGATGCAGCCGTGAAGGAAAGCCAAGACCGCGTTCACTCCGCCATCCGCAATTCCGGTTTTCGCCTGCCGCGCGGCGTTACCGTTGTCAATTTGGCCCCGGCTGACATCCGTAAGGAAGGGAGTGCGCTCGACCTGCCCATCGCTCTGGGCCTGCTAGCTGCCAGTGAACAGATTGGCGAAGGGCGTATATCGGAATACTCCGTCGTCGGTGAACTGGCACTGAACGGTATGGTTCGGCCGGTCGCTGGTGTACTGCCGATGACGACTGCCGCGCGGGATCAGAAACTCCGGGGAATCATCGTTCCCACAGCCAACGCAAGGGAAGCGGGCGTCGTGCCCGGTATTGAGGTCATTCCTGTCCAGACCCTGTCGGAGGCGGCCGCTTTTATGGCTGGATTTACGGACATAGCACCGTTTGTGACCGACGTTGATTCGATGTTTCGGGACGGGCGTGGCCAGGTTCCCGATCTCAACGAAGTGAAGGGTCAGGCGCACGTAAAGCGCGCCGTAACAATAGCCGCCGCCGGTGGCCACAACCTGCTCATGGTCGGTCCACCAGGCACGGGTAAAACTATGTTGGCCTCCCGGCTGCCGGGCATCTTGCCCGACATGACGTTTGAAGAGGCGCTGGAAACGACGCGAGTCTACAGTGTGGCCGGTGCCTTGGGCGACGGCAAACAGCTAGTGGTGCAACGCCCGTTTCGTGCGCCGCATCATACCGCTACCACCGTGGCAATCAGCGGCGGCGGCCACGGCCAGCGTCCCATGCCGGGCGAAGTTAGCATGGCGCACAACGGCGTGTTGTTTCTCGATGAGCTACCCGAATTCAATCGCGGCGCACTGGAAGTCCTGCGCCAGCCGTTGGAAGAAGGCATGGTCCATATCAGACGCGCGATGTATGCCGTTACCTTTCCGTCGCGCTTCTTACTTGTTGTTGCTTTGAACTCGTGTCCGTGTGGGTATCGGTCGCATCCAGTGAAGGCCTGTCGGTGCTCGATTGGAGAGATCCAAAGGTACATGGGACGATTATCAGGACCATTGCTCGACCGTATCGATATTCACGTGGATGTTCCAGCGCTGACTTATGATGAAATATCCGACCGGCAGCCCAGTGGTCCAACGAGCGCCGAGGTTCGTGCCGCGGTGCAGGCAGCGCGAGACCAACAGCGAGCACGGTATAACGGTCGGTTTGCTTGCAACGCGCACTTGGATTCCAAAGCCGTGCGTGAAATGTGCGACATGGAATCGGAAGCCGAAAAACTCCTCCAAAACGCTATGGACCAATTCGGTTTTAGTGCCCGCGCGTACGACAAAGTCATACGGGTTGCGCGCACCATAGCGGACTTGGAAAGGTCCGATAAGATTTCTGAGTCTCATGTTGCGGAGGCAGTCCAATACCGGTCATTGGACCGTGGCCTTTTCACCGTCTAAGCTTCGTTTTTTTGGAGATCATGCACAAAATCCCAGTGTTTTGATCGCCCGTTATCGGCCATATAATTCGTCCCGGCTTTCGCCCAATTAAGTTCTCCGAATTGACCGTGGCCGTCAAGCACGGCCGCGTGCGCGGACGTGGCGTTTCGCCGAGGAGCAGAGCGCTCGGACCCTTTCCGGGCATGGTAGCCGGAGCGACTCGGTCATACCCACAAACAGCGCCTCGATTCGGCCAATCTGCAGAATCGACGGAAGGGTCACGCCGCGTTCCCATTGAGATACAAGCTCTGCGCACACGCCTAGTAGTTTCCCCAAATCTTTTTGGCTGAGGCCAAGCAGGCAACGTGTCTGCCGAACGTACTCCCTTGGCGAATTCGGTTCGCAGAGCGGATTGTATCCCACGAACTGCGCTATCTTGGGTATGGAGAGATGGTCTTGCAGGTGGTCAGGCTTGAGCTCGTACCGAGTCACGGTAGACGGGTCAACGCACCACTCTCGGGCTAAGTCGGCAGCAGGCAGACCGAGGCTCTCCCTGTGCAAGCGGAGTTTTTCGCCAAGCGTCTGGCCACTCGGCCTGGGGTCATAGCCCAGGAATTCGAGAACGGTCGGCCAAGCCGAAAGGGATACCGAATGGCTGCCTACCTCCCAATTCTGTATTGTCGACTCATTGACACCGAATATATCCGCCACTTCGCGTTGGACGAGATGCAGATCCAGTCGGCGCTTTCGTAGGTGCTCGCCGAGAGTCTTGGGATCAGCCGGATAGTCATAAGGCTTTGGTTTTGCGGCGTTTAGTTTGCGCTGACACAATGGCAACGCGTCTATGCCCGTGCGGTTGTCGCAGTGATCCCCGGCGTCAATGCCGCTGCTCCAACGGCGAAATCCAGCGCTATATGGGCAGATTGTCGGGGCCTTTGTTGGATCGCATCGATCTGCACACGGAAGTACCGTCGTTGAGTTACGAAGAATTGACCGATGTGCGGCCCAGCGGCCCCACCAGCGAAGAGGTCCGTGATCAAGTCCAACGCGCGCGCGATTTGCAGCGCGCCCGCTACGGCAATGCGTTCGCCTGCAATGCGCACCTCGACGCGAAGGCGGTTCGGCAATACTGCCAACCGACGGAGAGTGGCGCGCGCCTGTTGGAGCAGGCCATTAATCAGTTGGGATTCAGCGCGCGCGCCTACGACAAGGCGCTGCGCGTGGCGCGCACGCTCGCCGATCTCGAAGGCCTCGACGCAATCAGCGATCAAAACATCGGCGAAGCAATTCAATACCGATCTCTCGATCGCCAGCTCTTTTAGACGCCGGGCGGGCGTCCCCGCGAGCCGCCTTTTCCTGCGCCAACAGCCTACGCCCCAAATTGTCGCAGGTGATAATCGGTGTGCAATCCATGGACACGTTGCCATTTCTTCAGTGAAATGCGCCCAAGCATCGGCTCCAACACAATGCGCTCGGGGTCGCTTTCCGATCGCGCGACAAACCGGCGCATGGACTCGAGTAATAGAATCCGCTCGGTTTCCACATCGTCCGCGGAACTATCCAGGAATTGTGATGACGCCTTAATGAGGCCCTTCGGCCAATTGGTCCAAACGCGAAACATGAGGAGCCAGATAATCGGCATCAACCACGCGCGACTTTCGTCCTTGGTTTCACGCTCTTCAAGTGACACTTCAAAAACGATCCGCAGATGCGCGAACATCTGCGCCAATGTCATCGTGCCCCACCGTCGCGAAACCGTAGCGGCTACCATGCTCACGCGGCGTTCGAAAGCGGGCAAGCTCTCGGCGTTAAGATCGATATGAGCCACGCGGCGATTCCAACCGAGGCAACGTGTGATACGACGCGTTCACCGCTCCAGGTAAGCCTTCACTTCGCGCAGCACATCGGCGCGATCGATCCACGGTTTGTATGCGATGCGCATTTGCATTTCGTATTCCTTGCCCACTTCATACCCTGGCACAACCAACTGGAAATCCCAGGCAGGACATGTGTCGTCCTTCGCGGCGTTCTCCCCGCCGCCACTGGGCGAATGCGCGAGCCGGAGATACGGATTTGGCTTCCACATATAGATCAGCACCATGTCCTTGAATCGGCCGTAGAAGAAAGGTTCGGAAAACCGTATCGGGGAAAGGCTCTGATACAAGGTGTCCGAAGCCGGGGGCATCGGCAGATTCGCGGTATCGCTTGCCTGAAGCACCGTGCTGTCGCGTCCGTGCACCTGCGTGCAGAATTGCGCCCACTTTGGCGCTTCGAGCGTCGAGCCTGCACGAAGAAAGTACATGCTCTTGTCGGCGGGTCCGTTGATATACGACGCCCAAAACACGCCCATGTATCCGCCTTCAAACACCGCTTCGCGCGGAACGCACTTGAACATCATATCGACATAATAGGGATCGGCGAGCGTAAACATCGTCCAACTTTCGACTTTGTACGTCGGTGTCGCAGCTTGATGCAGCTCGCACGATGTCTTGGAGAGCTTCGTTAAGGTCATCGGCACTTCGCGCGGCTCGAAGAAGATTTTGCCGTCCTCAGGCCGCGGCCGCGCGTCGAAATAATGTTCGAGATTTACCCCCGCGTATGACGGCACGAACGGACTCTCCGCCTCGTCGGGCGAGGTCATGCTGAAGATGCCGTTATATCGGTGCCGATGCGGATTGTTGCCCAGGTTGTTGCCAATGACGCAGGTCAACCGGGAAACCGAGAACGTATCGAAATCGACGCCGGCCTTTCCCTGCGGATCGTCTGCCGGGCCCGCCGCGATTGCCATTGCGCACACGAACTGAATCAGCATCGCGCGATCTCCGTGGTTACGGCAGTTCCTTGATTCGAATGTTGCGATACATCACCGGATCACTGTGTTCCGTCAACACGATGAATCCGGAGCGCGCGCGCGGACGCAACTCCTCGATCTCATTGATGTCCACGTCATTGACCTTTACACCATTGAGGTAATAGGTGATGCGCGTGCCGTCAAACACAGCCTCGGAAGCGTTCCATTCGCCCACCGGTTTCGACGCGTTCACGGTAGGCGCTACAACGTCGTAGATCGAGCCCGTGCTGTTCTTGTCGGGATCTTTTCCAAAGTCGCCGAGCATTTGATACTCGTAACCAACGCGCGATGCGCGTTGCGCGCGCGGCGCGCGGAAGTGCACGCCGTTGTTACCGCCCTTCGGCAATGCCCATTCCCACCGCATGATAAAATTCGCGTAACGCCGGTGTGAGCGCAATCCCTGCGAACCGCCGGACTCGCGCGCGATCACTCCGTCTTTTACTACCCACGCATTTTGATTCTCGCCGAGCACGACCCAGCCGCCCAACGTCTTTCCATCGAACAGCGCAACGAATCCGTCCGCGCGCTCTTCCGCTGACAACACCGAATTGTCCGGAGTCCACTGTTGTGTCTCGCCTGGCAATGCCGAAGCCGCTTCCAGCGCGTCATAGCTCGACTGATCGCCGGTCAATATGAAGTGCGCGCTATCCGTGAGCTTCTCGGGCACCGCGCCGAACAGCAGCGCCGGCTTCTTTCGCGTTCTTTCGCCGGGCAGGAAAACATCCATATCCGCATAGCGCGGCGAAGCAACCGTCAGGTTCTTGGCAATTTTCTTGAACGCGCGCGTGTACTTCCCGGCATCTTCGCCGTCGATGAGATAGACAAATGCCGTATCGTTCTTAAAGGTGGCCGCGGCGGTCTTGGCCCACGCCAATCGCGCCTTATCGGAAGCCGGGGCGTTCGGACCCATCACGCGAATTACACTCACGACGCCGCGGTCCCCGCCGATTGACTGCACCTGCCGCACCGCTTCCACCGCCTCGGGTGCAATGGAGAGACCGTCCTCGCCAATTCCAAAGAGGTCAAAGCAAATAGAATTCGCGCCCGGTGCAGCGACGGCGTTCATGAACTTGGCGACTTGCTCGCGCGTAGTGCCGGGCTTTGCCGCCTCCGGCGTCATGATGGATCGCAACGTATACATTCCGTTGCCCCGCTTGAGCGACACGCCCTGCACCGACACCGGATTCTTTTCTTGCCCGATTGCACAAATGGTTGGAATCAAGGCGAACGCAGCAAATACTAAGAAACGTCTTGAAGTTAACAACGAATCACCCTCCCCTTCGCAGCGAATATCCCGCAACTTTAACAAATCTCGCCCACCCAGTCACCGAACCGACTTCGCCTCCCGAATCCGTCTACCCCGGCATGCGGTCGAATCATCAGGCGAGTCCCTGAAGTCAATTGATCACCATGTACTGCCTATCGTATGATGGTGCAGATTGGAAGGAATACCCATTTTCATGGTTTTGCCCAGACTTTTCGCCGTGTCCCTCATACTCGCATGCTCTGGCCTTGCCCCTGCGCAAGAACCAAGCCCCGAGTCATCGTCTGAGACGGACAGCAAGGATTCGTTTTCCGATCCGTCCATTGAAGCGGAAGCTGTCGTGGAAACGATGGACGCAATCAATGAATCGCTAGCAAAACAGAACGCAGCGGACGAGGCCAAAGGCGATCCCATCGTTCTGAACGCGCGCAAAGCCGTTGAGCTCGCGCTGGCGCAGAACGCTCAAGTACTGGTCGCTGAAGACGATGTCGAGGCGGCCCGTGCACGAATCGGCCAGGCGAAATCACGCCTCTATCCCCAAATTAACGTTTCGACTACCCAAACCCACACTGAATTCAACCAGACGGAAAGCCCACTCAGTGAAGCCCTGTACGGTGGCGGCCTTGGCGGCGGCGGTCTCGGTGGTGGTCTGGGCGGCATTGGCGGGGGCTCTGGCGGGTCAAGTCAGATTCCAGGAAGCCGGATTGCACGATTCGTGCTCGGCCGTATCGTCACCGAACTCTCCGACGTGGACAGTCTCCTGGAACAACCCGAAGATTTTCGCACCGACAAGATGACGCTGAATCAGGTGATTTACGCCGGCGGTCAAATCAAGGCTGCCATGCGCGCCTCTAAATACCTCGCGGAATCAGAAGAGTTTAAGCAGCAGGCGACGCTTTCCCAAGTCGAGTATCAGGCGAAAGAGGCCTACTACATTGCCGCCGCGTCCATCGCGCTCGTGCGCGTTGCCGAGGCCAGCGTAGAAACCTTTGAGCGGCAGCTCAGCGACGCAAAAGAAATGTTCGAAGTCGGTATGATCAGCAACTTTGAAGTGCTGCGCGCCGAGACCGAACTTGGCAGCCGCAAATCCGATTTGGTGAAGGCGCGAAATGGTCAGCGTCTTGCGTTCGCGAATCTTTGCCGCGCCATTGGCGTCTCGCAGGATACACCGCTCGAACTCGAGACGAAACTGGATTACCTCCCCTTCGTACAGGATCTCGATGCTCTCGTCTCATACGCAAACGAACACCGCCCCGAAATTCTCGCGCTAAAGAAGGCAATCGATGCCGGCGGAGAAGACGTGAAGCGCGTCCGCGGCCAGTACAAGCCTGTCGTCGGCGGAAACATTCAATGGCAGAACGTCGATAACGGCGGCTTCACACAACCCGACGGCTGGACCTTCAGCGTCAGCGCGCAGTGGGACGTTTCCACCGGTGGTCGCCGCAAACACGAAACGATTGAATCCAAGGCCCGCCTCAGCAGCCTGGAACATCAGTTGCAGGATTTGCACGCAATCGTCGAACTCGACGTAAAAGCGGCGCAGATTCAAATCCAGGACGCCATGGCGCGCGTCGCCAGCGAGCGCGGCACGCGCAGTCTCGCCACGGAAGGCCTTCGTCTCGCCGAGCTTCGCTTCCAGGAAGGCGCCGGCACACAGTCCGAAGTCCTCGACGCCGAACTTGCGCTCACCAGCGCCAATACCGCGCTTGTCCAGGCCCTGCGAGAGTTTGCAGTCGCCAACAGCTCCCTCGAGCGCGCCATAGGCAAGAGCTGGGTCCGCAATACGGATTCCGAATCCCCGATGGATTCCGCTGCGACACCCAGCGAGGCCGCAGAACCCGCCAACTAATTGATCGCGTGTCTCGAACGATTGGGATCGGCCTATTCGTTTGCATAGAATGATGCGCGTGAAATCGAAGCAGTATTTCAAAAGGCAATGGAAATGACGGACAATCGAGACTCCTTATCCACCCTCATGAGCTTGTTGTACTGTGGACACCCGTGGCACGGCGTCCCAATTGGCGAGCGCGCGCCGGAAATTGTGACTGCCTATATCGAAATGTCACCCACGGACACGGTGAAGTACGAACTCGACAAAGACACCGGACTGCTCAAAGTAGACCGACCACAGAAGTTTTCAAGCACCTGCCCGACGCTGTATGGATTCGTGCCGCAAACCTATTGCGCTGAAAAGTCGGGCGCGTATTGTTCCGAACGCACCGGCCGCCCCAATATTGTGGGCGATGGCGACCCGCTCGATATCTGCGTGCTCACGGAAAAGCCCATCCGCAAGAGTAACGTCTTGCTCCAGGCAATTCCGATTGGTGGACTTCGCATGATCGACGGCAACGAAGCTGACGACAAGATCATCGCGGTAATGATGGACGACGAAACCTTCGGCGACATGCGCAAAATCTCCGATTGCCCGAAGCGGCTCATTGATCGCTTGCGCCACTATTTCCTCACGTACAAACAGGCCCCGGACGCAACGGATCAGGCCTGCGAAATAACGCACGTATACGATCGGGACGAAGCGCGCGAGGTCATCGTGCGCGGCCGCGAAGATTACCTGCGCAGGTTCGCGAACATCAGTAACTTGTTGAATAAAGTGGTTCAGGGGAAAGCGTAATGGCAATCGTCCGGTTCGCCGTAGCAATGCTGGTCATTTCCGCGGGCGCGCTCGCGCAGGATGCAAAGCACGTAACTGTCTACAAAGAAAAAGGGCGTTTCGGCGGCTGGCCGGCAAACCACGGCGTCTGGATTTGGGGCAACGAGATCGTCGTCGGGTTTTCGCGAGGCTACTACAAAGACCTAGGCGAAGAACGGCACAACATCGATCGCGATAAACCCGAAGAGCATGTACTCGCGCGAAGCACCGATGGCGGCGAAACCTGGAGCATTGAGCAACCCAACGAAAAGGGATATCTGCTTCCGCAGGGCAAAGCCCTCCACGGCACGGAACTGAAAGGTGTCGCAATCAAACCCGCGACGGAATTCACCGGGGAGATCAATTTTACGCATCCTGATCTCGCGTTCACCACGCGCATGTCCAGCGCAGATGATGGCGCATCGCGTTTCTACTATTCCTATGATCGCGCGAAAACGTGGGAAGGCCCCTTCAAGCTTCCCATGTTCGGCACGAAGGGCGTGATGGCACGCACGGACTACGTCGTCTTCGGGCCCAAAGAGTGCATGCTCTTTCTCACCGCATCCAAAGAAAATGGCCGCGAAGGCAGGCCCTTCTGCGCACGCACGATTGACGGCGGCAAGACGTGGGAATTCGTCGGCTACATCGCTCCAGAGCCCAAGGGATACTCAATCATGCCCGCGACTGTCCGGCTGGACGGAGGCGCGCTCTTGTCCGCGATTCGCGTTAAGGAAGACGGCAAGAGCTGGATCGACGGATACCTCTCCACCGATGGCGGCACTACTTGGCAATTTCTGAACAAACCCGCGCCGAATACCGGCGAAGGCAATCCCGCCGGCATGATTCGCATGCAGGACGGTCGTGTGTGCATCACTTATGGATTTCGCGCCGCGCCCTATGGCATGCGCGCGCGCATCAGCGACGATGGCGGAAAGACCTGGGGCGATGAGATTCATCTGCGCGATGACGGCGCCGGCCGCGATATCGGCTACCCGCGCACGGTGCAGCGCGCTGATGGCGCTCTTGTTACAATCTACTATTACCACGACGCGGAACAGCCGGAGCGTTACATCGCCGCAACCATCTGGCGCGCGCCGTAACACAACCGCGTCGACCTCCGCGGGAAAGCGAGCGAACAATGGCCAGCCAGCCAGAGATCACCAACATGGCGTTGTTCTGCGACTTCGAAAACATCGCGCTCGGCGTGCGAGATGCCGAGTATCCGAAGTTTGACATCCAAAAGGTGCTGGAACGCCTGCTCGTCAAGGGCAGTATCGTTGTAAAGAAAGCCTATTGCGACTGGGACCGCTACAAAGTATTCAAATCAGAGATGCACCAGGCTGCATTCGAGCTGATCGAAATCCCGCATGTGCTGAAGTCCGGCAAAAACTCCGCGGACATTAGACTCGTCGTTGACGCGCTTGATCTGTGTTACACGAAGGCGCATGTCGACACGTTTGTTATCATCAGCGGCGATTCTGACTTCTCACCGCTCGTATCTAAACTGAAAGAAAACAACAAACGCGTCATCGGCATCGGCGTGCGCAACTCCACGTCAGACTTGCTGAGCAACGCATGCCACGAGTTCATTTACTACGACGATCTTGTCCTTGCCGAAGAAACAAAACGAAAGCAAGCGCGAAAGAAAGCTGCCGCCAAGCCTCCCGCAAGGCCCGCGGCCACTTCCGGCGCAAATGCGGCAACCACCAAGCCCGCCGCGCCCTCGGAAGACGAATCGCGACTGGAAGTAATCGATTTCCTTGTGGAAACCGTCGAAGCCCTCATCGCCGAACGCGGCTCCGATGAAAAACTCTGGGGTTCGATGGTGAAGCAAACCATGCAGCGCCGACGCCCTGGATTTAACGAATCATCTTTCGGCTATCGCACCTTCAAAGATCTGGTAGCAGATGCGCAGAAACGCAAGCTCCTCGTTATGATGCGCGACGAAAAGTCGGGGCAATATACGATCAGGCTGCCTTCGTAGACCTTGACGGTCGTGGAAACGGCCTGAATCGCACAGGCACACCCGCGTGCCGTTTGACCTGTCTCGCCTAGTCCGCTACCCTTGCCCGATCCATCAACCAACCTGAAGTCCCATAATGTCCACTGTCGACGCCACGCACGCTACATTCACCGAGACGGACACCAAGCGCATCCTGCGCATCGTGTTCTTCATCGTATTTCTCGACATGGCCGGATTCTCGATCATCTTTCCGCTTTTCCCGAGCATGCTCGAGTATTACATTGCGCGGGAAGGCTCGTCCGGCTTTCTTGGTGCCGTCGTGGGCGGGCTCGACCAGTTGAGACTGTTGCTGGGCGCGCGACCCGACCAGGGCCACGACATTCTCTTCGGCGGGTTCTTAAGCGCAATCTACGCGCTGCTTCAGTTTGTATGCGCTCCCCTCTTTGGCGTGATGTCCGACCGCATCGGTCGCCGTCCTATCTTGCTGTTTACGATCGCAGGCCTTGCTTTCTCATACGGCATGTGGTTTTTTGCGGGCACCTTCGCGCTGCTTGTCGCGGCGCGGTTCGTCGGCGGACTGATGAGCGGCAACATCGCGACGGCTTCGGCGGTTATCGCGGATGTCACCCCTGATTCCCAGCGATCGAGAGGCATGGCCGTGCTTGGCTTCGCCATTGGGGTTTCGTTCATGTTTGGCCCTGCCATGGGTGGCATTGCATCGCTGATCGACCTTACAGCGATCTGGCCCGCCGCCGCACAGTACGGCATAAATCCATACTCCGTCGCCGCGCTGCTTTCGCTGATGCTCGCGACCGCCAACTGGATCGTGGTCGCCTTGTATCTGCCGGAGACGCGTCCCGAGAATCTGCAATCAAACCGCGCGCACCGGTCGATCAACCCGATGAAGCTGTTCCGCACCGAGGCATACCCCGGCGTCACGCGGACGAATATCACCTACTTCCTGTTCCTGCTCGCCTTCTCCGGCATGATGGAATTCGCGATTACTTTCCTCGTGAAAGATCGGTTCAATTATCAGCCCGGCCACATCGCAGTCATGTTTCTATTCGTCGGCTTCATCCTCGCCGCAGCCCAGGGCACCTACGTCCGCAAGCGCAGCGGCATCATCGGACCACGCCGCATGACAATCCACGGCCTCTTTTGCATCGTCCCCGGAATGGCCCTGGTGGGCTTCGCGGAGTCGTCTATCCTTTTTTACGCCGGCCTAATCCTTACCACCTTCGGATCGGCGCAAGTGCGCCCCTGCATGTCGGCCCTTGTCTCGCTCTACAGCCCCAGCCATGAGCAAGGTCGCATTCTCGGCGTTTTCCGAAGTCTGGAAGGCTTGACCCGTGCGCTTAGCCCCGTTTTGGCCTGCCTGCTTTACTGGAACCTGGGCCCTGCACCGGCTTATGCATTGGCTGCAACCTTCGTGGTTGCCGCGCTCCTGCTCGCAATAACCCTTCCCACACCAGCATATCAATCCGCAAATAACGCAAAATAATAATTCTAAGTCAATAAAAGCAAACTTTATTGATTTTATTATTTGACAGATTCGCCTTTCCAATGCATAATCTCCTCGGGGCAAGGGATCTGGACCCCTAATCAGGAGTTTCTCGATGAACCAATTTCGATCGTGGGCTGTCGTTCTTCTTGTTGTAGCACTCGCCGTGGCAGGACCGGGTTGTCCTCGGCAAAACAGCGATCAGACCAAAGACGCCAGCGTAACCGTCTTGATCAACGCGGCAAGCAAATCGCTTAGCGAGGCGTTGACCGCGGCTGTCGCTCCGAAAGCCGTCGTGGCCGCGGAGGACATCTACTCGCTCACCGTTACCGTCACCGAAATCTCGCTTCATCGCGACGACGATGATGATGATGACGATGACGATGATAGCGAGGAAGAAGAGAACGACGACGACAAGGGCCTTAAAGACGACGATGATGATGATGACGACGACGATGACCATCACGTCGTGATTTTCACGGGTGCGCAGGACGTAGATCTGATCACATTAACCAATCTTTCCCAAGTCTTCTCGACCTCGGAAATTCCTGCGGGCGTGTATAACAAGGTCGAGATTCGGATTCAGGATCCGCGACTTCGCCTGAATGACGACCCGGAAACAGAACTGACCAACGTAAAACTCACGGCTAACGGCCGCCTGTTCATCAACACATCGTTCGAGATTCCCGAAGGGGAAAACACATTGATCACGCTGACATTCGCGGGAATTCATCTCGTTCAAGCCGGCAATAGTGGCCAATACGTGTTGACGCCGCAGTTGTCCGCCGAGATAGCGGTTTCGTCTGCGGATGTGGTTGCCACCGGCGTTATCGAAGGGATTAGTCCTGACGACGATGAATTTGTTATGACGCTTGCCGAAGGCAACGCAACCGTGCTCTATGCGGGCGCGGCAATCTTCCTGCCCGCGGATACGGACACGCCGACAGGCACCGAAGCCGATCTGATCGCGGGCATAAGCGTACAGGTTACGGGCGTCATCGATCTCGATGGCGTTATCACGGCAACCGAGATACGCGTGCTATAGCGTAATCGAAAAAACGCATCGTTTAGAGAGGCGACCGGCAACGGTCGCCTCTTTCTTTTCTGATTGAGTGCGCATGCGAACCCAGCACAGCGGCCGCACAACGCGCTCAGTCTAGAATTCGAAATCGTATGATGGTAAACAGCGCGGCGACGCCATCGCGCCACGTAATCTTCTTGCCCTCTGCATAGCCGCGACCACTGTACGAAATAGGCACTTCGTAAATGCGATAGCCGCGCTTTGCAACCTTTGCAGTAAATTCCGGCTCAAACCCGAAACGATTAGAACGGAATTGCAGCGCTGTCAGAATCTCCGCGCGAAACGCCTTGTAGCACGTTTCCATATCGGTGAGGTTGATGTTCGTTAGCGCATTCGAGAGCAGCGTCAAAAACTTGTTACCCACGGAATGCCAGAACAACAACACGCGATGCGTGCCGCCAAGAAACCGCGAGCCATACACCACGTCCGCGCGCCCATCAATCAACGGCGCAAGCAGCGTGGGATAATCGCGCGGATCGTACTCAAGGTCCGCGTCCTGAATAATCACAAAGTCGCCCGTGACACGCGCGAAGCCCGTGCGCAGCGCCGCGCCCTTTCCGCGGTTCGCCTCGTGTCGTAGTGCGATCACATCGCCTGACCCGGCCAATGCTTCTATCACTTTCCACGTGCCGTCGGTCGACGCATCATCCACCACGATGATCTCCGTCTCATACGGTACGGCCCGCACGCGCGCCACCAACTCGGCAATGGTTTGCGCCTCGTTAAATGCGGGAATGACAATCGAAAGTTTCATCGAGAGAAAGCATAACCGCGAACAAACACAGAGTCTACGCAGACGCCAAGGGACGCAGACACCAAGGGACGCAGACACCAAGGGACGCAGACGCCAAGGGACTGTCACCCGCCAAGGGACTGTCACCCGCGCGCCAAACGCCTGCGCCAACTCGCAAAGACAGACCCGCGCGGGTGGCTGTCCCTCGAACGCAGCCTGCACTCCAAACACAATCATCGCCTTAGAGAAAGCAAAACCGCGAGCAAACGCAGAGTCTACGAAAACGCCAAGGGACTGTCAAAACCAGCCTGCACTCCAAACGCAATCATCCCCGCCACCCAACATTCGCACCAAATCCCCGTGAAAAAGTATTCTCGCCCGCATGAGAACCCGACCAACACCCCGCCGCCAAAATGATCGTGCGCAATGGACCCCGGCAGACTGCAAAGCGGTCGCCATAGCGCTCGTGGCTTATTCCTCGTTACCCTTCGCCGCGGCGAATCCCGCTTGGTAACGCCCTCTTGAAACTCTGTCCTCCGAAGCCTACTGGCGAAGGAGGAAGCTCTGCTTTGATCGAAAGAACTCGCCGCATGGCAACGCGCCGAGGCCATGACGAAAAAGAGAACAATCAATAGCCTCCACAAGAATTAATTTAAACTCGTTCCTAAGCTCCCGCTTGGGAACGCACTCTTGAAAAGCTCCGCTTTGATCTTAGGGAAGCCCACCCC
>CALEZK010000693.1 GCA_937928585.1 uncultured bacterium
ATGTATATTCGATCTTCGCGGTGCCGCGAAAGCGCAGTACGTCCTCCGCCGTATACGGGCGCACGATGCCCTTCCATCGGTCGTCGCGTTCCCACGATTCGCGCAATTCGCGCGCCTCGTCCGGATCGATGTCGTGCTTGGAGATCTTTTCTTCCAGCGCTACTGCCATTTCCTTGACGGTCTTCATGACTGGCGTCCTCCTCAGTCGAGATAGTCGTATGCCCGTAGTGTCAAAAACTCTTCGAGTTCGTCGTTCGCGATTATGTTGTCGAAAAGTCGCGCTGCAAGATCGTATTTGCCGTTGGCAAAACGTTCCTCGCCCACTTCTTTCCGGATTTTTTCGAGTTCCTGCGCGGTGATCTCGCGAAACAGTTCCAGCGTGACTTTGCGCCCGTCGTTCAACACGCCACGCGGATTGTGAATCCATTGCCACACCTGCGCGCGCGAAATCTCCGCTGTCGCCGCGTCTTCCATCAGGTTGTACAGCGGCACGCATCCCATTCCCCGCAACCACGCTTCCATGTACTGAATGCCGACGCTGGCGTTCACGCGCAATCCCTGCTCGGTGATCTGCCCTTCCGGCATCTTCAGCAAGTCTTCCGCCGTTACATTTACGTCGTCGCGCTGCCGATCGATCTGGTTAGGCGTCTTCATCACCGCATCAAACTCTTCCATCGCAATCGGCACAAGCCCGGGATGCGCCACCCAGGTGCCGTCGTGGCCATCGTTGGCCTCGCGTTTCTTATCGGCGCGCACCTTCGCCAGCGCGGCCTCGTTGGCCGCAGGATCGCCTTTGATGGGAATCTGCGCCGCCATGCCGCCGATGGCATGCGCCCCGCGTCGGTGACAGGTCTTGATCGCCAGCAGCGAGTAGGAATGCATGAAATGCGTCGCCATCGTGACCTGCGCGCGGTCAGGGAAGACGCGTTCGGGATGGTTCTTGAAGCGCTTAATGCAACTGAAAATGTAGTCCCAACGCCCACAGTTCAACCCTGCGGAGTGATCGCGCAGTTCAAACAGGATCTCGTCCATTTCAAACGCCGCCGGAATTGTTTCGATCAAGACTGTCGCCTTGATGGTTCCGCGCGGCAGGCCCAACTCTTCCTGCGCGAGACAAAACACGTCGTTCCACAAGCGCGCCTCGAGATGGCTCTCCATCTTCGGGCAATAGAAATAGGGACCCGACCCGCGCGCAATTAGTTCCTTCGCGTTGTGAAAGAAGTAAAGCGCGAAATCGAAAATGCCGCCCGGCGCTGGCCTACCGTCGATGTAAAGATGCTTCTCGTCGAGGTGCCAACCGCGTGGACGCACGAGCAACGTCGCGGTCTTCTCGTTGAGCTTGTATGATTTCCCTTCCGGGCTTGTGAACGCTATCGTGCGTTTGACGGCATCTCGCAGATTGATCTGCCCTTCCAGCGTGCCTTCCCATGTCGGCGAGTGGGAATCTTCGAAGTCTGCCATGAACATCTTCGCGCCACTGTTCAACGCGTTGATGATCATCTTGCGATCGACCGGCCCGGTGATCTCCACGCGACGGTCCTGCAGGTCCGCGGGAATCGGCGCAATCTTCCAATTCCCCTCGCGAACGTGCCGCGTCTCTTCGCGAAAGTCCGGCAACTTGCCGGCATCAAATTCTTTTTGTCGTTCCACGCGGCGGGAGAGCAGTTTGTCGCGGCGCGTATTGGCCATGCGCGACAACGTCGCCACGAAGCGAAGCGCTTCGGGGGTGAGGATTTCCGCGAACTCGGGTGTCACAGGACCCCGAACTTCGATGCCCTCGTCCTTCAGATCGGCAATAGACTCCGTGCGAACCGCCATGATATGGGGGTGCCCTCATTGGGTTGAACTGCCCAGATCAACCTGCCCGGCTGACGCGCTTAACTTACCAGTAGGTAGGGTATTGCGCAAGTCAATTATATCAATGCTAAGTATTGACCAAATTAATTATATGCACTATCCTGATTCCCGGGACCATCCGGCAACGGAGAGGTGAAGATGGCTACTGGCGAGGCTGGCGCATTGAAAAAAAGATTGCGCCCTGTCCCGCGCGGACAGGGCGCACGCCCGATGAGGGCAATAGCCATGCAACCTATATTAGCTCGTGAGGCTGACGTCGTCGACGCTGAAATTGGTATTGCCGTCGCCCGTGCACTTGCTCTTGATGAGAAGTTTATGTTTCAGACCATCGGCGAACTGGTCAAGTTCGATTTCAACCAGCGTATAGCCGCTCTTGTATTTGCTCGTTTTCTCTTTCACGTTGAAGACCCGCTGACCGTCGACGAATACCCGAAGCCAATCTTTACCGTCCGGGCTGTCGTCGCCAATCCAAAGGTAGAAGCGCAGGGTCGCTTGACCACCCGACGGAAACTTCACGTTCTGCTGAACCGATGCCACCTCGGGGTTGTCGTCCGCCCCGCCCAACCAGGCCCAATAGGTGCCGGTGCGCGGCAAGGCCGTGTTATTGCCGGATCCACAACCGTCCACGCCCGTCACGCGACAGATGGGTGTGCCGAAGTTGGTCGATTTCTCTTTCCATTGCCCGGCAAAACGGCCCGCTTCGAAGCCGCCGTCTTTCAGGTTGCTACCCGCTACGGCGGCATGCTGCGGCGTCATGAGCAATGCCGCAACGACGCACGCAGCGACTCCAAACTTGGCCCAATGGCCGGTAAAGCGGCCGATGGCCCGTTGAAGTTTTCCCATGTTGCACTCCTTGTCAGCCCGTGGGCACTACAGGCAGGGTTTTCTCACTTGGATTCAGTCGAGTCAACCGCGCCCAACTTCACAACTGCTAAAACTATACGCGACACCATGCCCGTTCGACAAATACAGTCGACGATTTCGTGAGGATCTAGCGGCGATGAAACAGCCCAATTTTCGCTATAAACACAACCGATTACAGCAGTTACGCGGATTCTGCCACGCGGCTCGCACGGGCAGCATCTCGAAGGCCGCCGAGAAACTGTACCTCAGCCAACCCTCCGTGTCACTGCAAATTCAGGCGCTTGAACGGGAACTTGAGGCCAAACTGTTTGAACGTCGCGGCCCGCGGATCGCGTTGACTCCCGATGGCAAGCGCTTGTTCGACATGGCATCGCCGCTGGTCGAGGGCATCGACTCGATAGATGAAGCGTTTCACGCCGGTCGCGATTCGGTCGATCGTGGCCGTGTCGACATCGCCGCGGGCGGCTCGACGATACTCTACGTCCTTCCCAAGTTTGTGGAGTCATTCGTAAACGCCCATCCCAATATCGAACTGAAAATCCATAACGTCACGGGCCGCGCAGGACTCGAATTGCTGCGCGACGGTGAAGTGGACTTTTGCGTGGGTCCGCTTCTTGAGATTCCGGAGGATATTGCGTTTCAACCCATCGTTTCGTACGAGCCATTGTTGATTACCTGCCTGGGACATCCCCTGGCTTCGCGTAAGCGCATCACCCTGCGCGACATCAGCAAATACCCCCTTATTCTCCCACCGCGCACATTGAGTACCTGGCGCATGGTCGAAGACGTGTTCACCCAGCATGGCTTGAAGTACGAAGTGAAACTGGAGGTTGGCGGATGGGAGGTAATCAAGACGTACGTGGAACTTGGCCTCGGCATTTCCATTGTCATGAGCATCTGCATCACCGGGGACGAGACCCTCGAAGTCATGCGCGCGGGCACATGGTTCCCAAACCGCACCTACGGCGTGGTCACAAGGCGCGGCAGAGCGCTCTCCCCCCAGGCACGGCGCTTCACGGAACTACTCGGCCCCGCTTAGCAATCAGCTAAACGTGAGAGGGATGACGCGGGTTCGCCCGGGCAGCATGTTTTTCTGAACCGTTGCCTTTCTATTTGGCTCCTCGTTCAGACAAAACAGAACATATGCACCGTGATTATTCGCTAAATCGCGGTGAGTACCGTGGAAGATGTATACTATGGGGCGCAACCTGAGTCTTTATTCTACCTATACATTCTTGGAGTCATCTCTTGACCGCTTCCGTTGAGAATAAGCCATTGCGGGATATCCTGCGCAATGAAATCCTTCCCCTTGTCCAGAAGCCGTCGCGGTATTTGGGCACGGAGTTGAATTCGACGCACAAGGATTTAAAAGACGTTG
The DNA here is from genome assembly GCA_937928585.1 of uncultured bacterium. Taxonomy (GTDB): domain Bacteria; phylum Hydrogenedentota; class Hydrogenedentia; order Hydrogenedentales; family SLHB01; genus JABWCD01. The sequence continues at coordinate 4,100 of CALEZK010000693.1, forward strand.
AGTTGCGCGTGGCGCTCGTGTTTCCCGATCTCTACGATCTTGGGTTGGGAAATCTCGGTCTTTTGATCCTTTACGCGATACTCAATGAACGTCCCTGGTGCTGGTGCGAGCGCGCGTATTCGCCTGCGCCCGATATGGAGAAGATCCTTCGCGAACGCGACTTGCCGCTGTTCACGAACGAATCCAAGGACCCGCTGGGCGCGATGGATGTGCTCGGATTCACGCTGCAATCCGAATTGACGTATACCAACATTCTGAACGCGATTGACCTGGCGGGCATTCCGTTGCGCACCAAGGACCGCGACGAATTGCATCCCCTTACGATGGCGGGGGGACCGTCGGTCTTCAACCCGGAACCGCTGGCGCCGTTCATTGATTTCTTCGTGATTGGTGAAGGCGAAGACGTGGTACTCGAGATCGTGGATCTTTTGCGCGCGATTAAGCACGCGCCGCGCCGCGAAAAACTGGAGGCGCTGGCCAAGCTCGAAGGCATCTATGTGCCGGAGCTGTATCCGTTCGAGACCTTGCCGGATGGCCGCATTCTCCCGATGGAAGATGCGCCGAAGATTGTGAAACGGACGGTGCAGGACCTCGACGGCGCGACGTTTCCCACGAACTACATTGTGCCTTACACGCAGCAGGTGCACGACCGCGTTGGACTTGAAGTGTTGCGCGGGTGCACGCAGGGCTGCCGGTTCTGCCAGGCGGGCATGGTCACGCGTCCGGTGCGGGAACGCAGCCTGGAAAAAGTGGACGAGCTCATGGAGCGCACCCTCGCGGCGACAGGATACGAGGAAGTCTCGCTCGTGTCGCTGTCGACCTGCGATTTTTCGCGTCCGCGCATGCTGGTCGAACAGGCCGCGCGCCGCGCCGCGAAAGACAACGTCAGCGTCTCACTGCCGTCCCTGCGACTGGATTCGTTTTCGGTTGAACTTGCGGACATGGTCGCGGGTGTACGCCGCAGCGGCCTTACTTTTGCGCCGGAAGCGGCGTCACCTCGGTTGCGCGCCTTGATCAACAAGTGGATTCCGGACGACGACTTGTTGCGCATGTCGTCGGAGGCATTTCATCGTGGCTGGAACCATGTAAAGACGTATTTCATGATCGGACTGCCTACGGAGCGCGACGAAGACGTCGAGGCTATCGTGGACCTGTGCCTGCGCACGCTCAAATTGGGCCGCAGCATCAATCCACGGGCGAAAGTGAATACGGGCGTCTCGACTTTCGTGCCGAAACCGTTCACGCCGTTTCAATGGGCGGAGCAAATCTCGCTGGAAGAAGCGTATCGGCGACAAGCGATTCTGGAAAAAGGTTTCTACAAAAACTCGGGCATCAAGTTCGGTCGACACGAACCAGAGACGACGTTCATCGAAGGACTGCTCACGCGCGCGGATCGCCGCGGCGCGGACTTGCTGGAGGCGGCTTGGCGGAATGGCGCGCGGCTCGAGTCGTGGACCGAGCATCTGAATTTTCCGGCCTGGCTTAAGGCGATTGAAGACACAAATTACGATGTGCAGAACGAGTTCCGCGAGCGCGCGCTGGACGAGCGCCTGCCGTGGGATCACATCGACATGCTCATTCCGAAAGAGTGGTTCCAGGAGGATTGGCAGCGCGCGATGGAACTGAAACATGCGCAGGATTGCCGCGCGGGCAAATGCCACTTGTGCGGCGTCATCTACCGCGAGCGCGAACTCTGCAAGCACATGCTCAAACGCCAGAAGCAGGGCCGGATCGATGAGCAGAACTGGCAACCCACGCCTATCGAAAAACAGGAAGAACCGGAACCGGTGCAACGCCTGCGCTTCCGCATCGGTCGCATTGGCGAGGTGCAGTTCCTTTCCCACCTCGAACTGATGAACGCGTGGGTGCGCGCACTGCGCCGCGCACGCGCGCCGCTCTCCTACTCGCAAGGCTTCCACGCGCACCCGAAAATTACGTTTGCGACTGCCGCGCCCGTGGGCGAGGAATCCATGGGCGATTACATGGACATCGTGTTGAAGGAACAGGTGGATCCGCGTGAGTTGTTGCAGCGCGTGCAAGCGACGATTGCAACCGGCTTCCGCGCGCTCTCCGTGGAAGAAGTGCCCTTGAAAGCGCCCGCACTGATGGCCGCATGCTCCGGCTTTGCGTATTCGCTAACCGCTACCGCGGACGGCGAATCCGTAGCCGCGCGCATTTCGGAAATTGTCGCCGCGGACGAAGTACTCGTCGAGCGCGACGTAAAGGTGAAAGACTGGCGCGGCCGCGAACGCCGCGAGAAAAAAGACATCGACATCCGCCCGATGATCGCGCGCCTCGAGCTCATGCAGTCCGCCAACAGCCAGTGCGTGATCGAGTTTGACACCTGCGTCGTCAACGGCCGCACCGCGCGCCCGAGAGAGATCGCCGCGCTGCTGGGCTTTACGACGGCGGAAGTGCGCGTGCTCAAGCGGGACACTTTCCTCACCAACAAGCACGAAAGCGCGCACGCAATAGCGACAACGTAGTTCCATCAAATTTGGAGTGCGGCAGTCCGCCGCGGCGGACTGCCGCACTCCATGTAATACACTCATTGCGTGTACGAAGCTTTTGGAGTGAGCGATAACTGGTTGGTGTATGAAGTGTATCGTACGTCCATATGGTGAAGCTGACTGTGCGGAATGGCTGCGCATGCGTTGCGCGCTTTGGCCTACGGAATCGGCTGAGGAACTTGCTTCCGAATTGAAGGCTTGGGCCGAGGGCGAAGACACGGCGGTGTTTTTTGCCGAGGCTGGTGATGGAAAACTGATTGGCTTCGCGGAAGTTTCCATTCACACCGAAGCGCCGGGGTGCACCACGAACCGCATCGGATTTCTCGAAGGATGGTACGTCGATCCCGCCTATCGCCGGCAAGGGATTGGCCGCGCGCTAAACGCCGCGGCTGAACAATGGGCCCGCGAGCGGGGATGCACCGAGATGGCTTCGGACACAAACGAAAGCTATCCCATCAGCCCGGCGGCACATCTTGCGCTCGGATATCGGAAAGCCGGGGCTTCAATGGAGTTTTTCAAGAAACTCTAACCGCGACGCCGCCATGCACTCAGGCGCGCCCGACCCGCCAATGAAACACTGAGACTATTGTTCAGTGCCAATGCGCCGCAAAGAAGCAAAGAATTTGAGAATGAAGATGATGAACGAATTCAGAATGTCCAGAATACCCATGTCGACATCTCCCCTTTTGTTTGCTGTGCGACTGCGCCTCTTGGCGTAGTAGCACTTTGACAAGCATCCCTCAGCACGTCAAACTCTAGCATAAGGAGTCCAATTCCGTGAAACATTTCTTCGTTCTTTTAGCTCCCCTATTTGCCGTTGGCGCGTTCGCCGAGAGTTTGGACATTCGGGCATTCATTGCCGAGCGGGCAGGGTCCGTTATCACAGTGCCCGATGGCCTTCACCGGATCGACTCGCCCATTTACATCACGACGGACAACACGGTCCTTCACGGTCATGCGACCATCGTGCAAACGAATCCGGATGCAGACATCATTCGCGTGGAGAATGCGAAAGGCGTGCGCATTAAAGGCCTCACGCTGACGCGTGAGGAAGGGAAACAGGATTCGACCGGTTCGGCAGTGCGCGCGGAAGGGTGCACGCGACTGGAGCTCTCCAATCTTCACATCCGCGACAACTGGAGTCAGCAAGGTACAATTTATCTGATCAAGTGCGAGTCGTCGGTGGTGCGGGATTGCGAGATTCTGAATTACAAGCGCATCGGCGTGGACGACCGCACCGCGAGCGAAATGTATGGTTACGCGTTTCGAGCGATTGATGGTACTGGTATTCAGGTGAACGAAACGCGCGGATTGCAGGTAGTCAACAACCGCGTGTTGGAAGAACGGCTCTACCCCACGAAGGAAACAAAGGAAAAGTATCAGCTCGGTTCGTTCTGCGAAGGCAAAAACCCGACGAAGAAAGGCAAGCTCGCGCCGCCGGGAGAATACGCGAACAACTGGCACCAGGGTTCGGCGATTACCGTTTCCTCGCCGGAAACGACAAGCCACGTGCTCATAAACGGCAACCTGATTCGCAATGCCGCGCAGGGCATTGACATGCACCTCGACAACACGACCTGCTCAAACAATATCATCGACCATGCGTTTATCGGCATCAAGTGCATGCACGGCGCGCGCAATGTGATCATCGCGAACAACACCGTCTCGCACATGGACCTGTGGGGCCTCGTGATGATGCCGGGCACGCTCGCGCATCCGGCCGAGGCCGCGAACGGCGACAAGCCCGCGCGCGGCGCGAACTACACGCGCGGCAACATCATCGCGAACAACATATTCTCGGACTTTGGCCTCGGCTACGAACGCTACAATTGGGAAGGTCAAAGGAGCGGCGTTATCACGCTAGACTCCGGTCAGCTTGCCGAGAATCCCGTGATGACTGATGTCATCGTCGAAGGCAACGTTGTGTACGACAGTGCCGCCGATGGCGAGCTGGTAGACGGCCAGCCGCAGACCATCGCGCCGCGCTACGAGTGGGCCGTCTTTATCGCGCAGAACCCAAGCCCGCAAGGGCTGGTGTTTCGCAACAATATCTTTCATCCCGGCAAGAGCGGCGTGGCAAACGTGCAGATCGAGCAGTAAGAATATGCAGAAACGCTTGTAAAATATGTCGTTGCGGCAGGATTATAATTGGATTAGAATCGAAATATGAGAGCATTACTGAAACAAGTCGTCCTGGAAATGGAAAAACTTCCTGCTAAGGAGCAGGATGATATTTCTCTTCGGTTTTTGATGGAACTCGCCGATGACAAAAAGTGGGACGAAGCCATTGCAGCCACGACGGACGAGCAATGGGAGCGCCTGGTTGCATACGCCGAAAAACAAATAGAAGATGGCGGCCTTATGCCATTGGAAGACCTGCTAAATGAACTGGCGGCCGATGCTAAAGTTTCGTGAAAAGAGGCTTCTTTCTTCCGAATTCTTCGTGTCCTTCGCGCCTTCGTGGTAATTACCCTTCCGCCAACTCCTCCGCCACCGAGTGTGCGGGCTTGGGCGTCATCAGCGACACGACTATCAGCACGACGAACCCAAGCGGGATCGTCACCAGCGCGGGTTGGCTGAAGGGGATGACCGACGTGGCGGGGTCCCAGCCGAAGACTTTTGAGTAGGTATCGCCTGATAGCAATATCCAGCCAAGCGACGAGAACAATCCAGCGAAGACTGCGGCGGCGATGCCCTGCTTGGTGGTGCGGCGCCAAAAGAGCATCATCACGAGGGCAGGCAGGTTTGCCGACGCCGCGATATTGAACGCCCAGCCCACCAGGAAGCTGACGTTAAAATCTTTGAAGATGATGCCGAGGATCATCGCGCCACCGCCAAGAAACGCGGCGGACATTTTTCCGTAGAGCACTTTCTGGTGGTCGTCCATGGGAATGCGGAAGAAATTCTCCAATAGATCGTGCGCGACCGCGCCGGACCCGGCCATGATCAATCCCGAAACGGTGCCGAGCACGGTGGTGAACGCGATCGCGGAAATAACGGCGAACATCAACTCGCTGAACGAACGGGCGAGCAATGGCGCGGCCATGTTGGTGTCGGTGACGTCCATCGCGCCGCTGGTCATCGCGCCAAGGCCGAGATACAGCGTGAGCACGTAGAAAAAGCCAATTGCCGCGATACCCACGACGGTGCTCTTGCGCGCGGATGCCTGGTCCTTCACGGTGTAGTAGCGGATGAGGATGTGCGGCAAGGACGCCGTCCCGCAAAACAGCGCGAGCATCAGCGAAATGAAATCGAGTTTCTCCGAAAAGTTCGGCGAGGTCATTCCTTTGAAATAGCCGCCCGGCTTCATGAGGTCTGCCCCACTCTGCTGCACGGGATAAAAGACAGTTGTCGTTGTGCCGTCGTCGCTCTTGAGGACTTCCTTGGACCATGTGACGACTGTTGACTGGCGCAAGGTATCGAAAAACTCGATGGGTCCCAGCGGTCCGGTTTTTTCGACCCCGCCGGGAAGTTGCGACAAGGTTCCGATGGGGGTGAGATCGTGGTCGCGGGTTTGTGGGCGGCCATTGACAAGTTTGGTGCCGTCCGGCTTGATAGTCACGGACTGCGTGGACAACCAACCCTCGGGGGTGACGCGGAGGACCGACTCGACGCCATCACTGGAAATAAATTTTACGTAGGGTTTTCCGGGCCACGCATTCTCGTCCAATTGGATACCCGGATCGCCCAGCTTCTCCCCCACATCCCTGCGCATCGCTTCGGGGTTCCACACATCCGGCGCGGGCTTCGTTTCGAAGCCGCGGGAGAGAATCATGATCGTCAGCGCGGTACAAAACAGGATCAGCAGGAAACCTTTAATGAACTGCACCCAGGTTGTCGAGACCATGCCCGCAGTCACCACTATCAAGGTCACGGTGATGCCTACGAGCAGGACGCCCGCGTAGTCCGGCAGGCCGAGCAGCGGCGTAATCAAGGCGCCTGCGCCGACCATCTGCGGAATGAGGTAGAAGGCACTCACGATCAAGGTTGAGATGGCCACCGCGAGCTTGATCGCGCGCGAGTTGTAGTGACTGTCCAGCGCATCCGCAAAGGTAAATTTGCCCAGCCGCTTGATTGGTTCGGCTATGACGAACAAGGCGACTATCCACCCGGCGAGATAGCCGATGGAATACAGGAAGCCATCGTAGCCGTAGAATGCGATCAAACCGCAAATACCCAGGAAGGATGCGGCGCTGAGGTAGTCACCGGCAAAAGCGAAGCCGTTCACCGCCCAGTGGATCTGCCCGTGCGCTGCGTAATAGCCCTTCGCGGTCTGGCCGCGTCGGCCCAGATAAAAGGAAAGCCCCAGCACGACCGCCACAAAGAACCCAAAAACGGCGATAGCCACAAACGAAGTCGAATACAGCATCAGCGGTCACCCTCGCCGTTGCGCGCCTGCTGCGCCGCGTGCGCCTCGCTCGATATCGATCCTCGGCAGAGCGCCATGTAGATGAGCGCCAGGACCAACGCGGCGATAATCAAGACCAGGCCATAGGCGATGGCGAGGTTCATCCCCCCCGGAACCACCATGCCCAGCACGGGCGTGCGAAATACGGCGAGAAACACGAAACCGCCGTATAACAGCACGTATACCGCGAACAGGATTAACCCGTATCGCGCGTTCCGGCTGACGATATGCGGATGATCTTCATTGTGATGATGCATCGACTTCGGACTCCCTCACCGCCAATTTGCCCCGGGTAGAATCCCAAGTAAACCCGAAGCGGGTAGCTGGATCAAGCGTTGATGTAACGAAGGGATTTTCTGTGACCTCCCGTCTCCTTTACCATGTCGCTGGGAACATGGGAGAAGTTTGCATGGAAACCTCGGATTGCACCGTGCGGCGCATGACCCGCGCCGAACTCGATACTGTCATCGCCTGGGCGCGCGCCGAGGGATGGAACCCGGGTCTTTATGACGCCGACAGTTTTTACGCGACGGATCCGAACGGGTTTATTGTCGGCGAAGTGGACGGGCAACTCGTGGGTTCGGTCAGCGCGGTCGCCTTCGATGATTCATACGGATTCATGGGGTTCTACATTGTCCGTCCCGAAATGCGCGGGAAGGGGTATGGCTTGCGAATCTGGAATGAGGCGATGGCCTATCTCGGTTCACGCACAATCGGCGCCGACGGAGTTCCCGCGATGCTGGCAAAGTATGAGTCGATCGGATTTCGGATCGCATACCGCAACGTGCGTTATCAGGGCAAAGGCGGCGGCACCGAACCCGACGGGCTTGTCGGTTTGGGAGCGGTATCATTTGATGACCTGGTGAAATACGATGCGGCGCATGTGCCCGTGCCGCGAACGATCTTCCTGAAACATTGGGTCGCGCAGCGCGACGCAGTGGTGAGAATCGCACTGGAAGGATCCCGCATTGTGGGCTTTGGCATGTTGCGCGCATGTAAGGGCGCGTTCAAGGTTGGCCCGCTCTTTGCCGATTCGCCGGAGATCGCCGCACGACTTTTTGCGTCATTACGCGCGAACGCACCGGGCAGCACAGTTTACCTCGATATTCCCGAACCCAATGCCGCCGCTGAGGCCCTGGCGAGAGCGTGCGGCATGTCCCCCGCCTTCGAAACCAGCCGTATATACAAGGGCGATCCGCCGAACCTGCCGCTGGACAGAATCTTCGGGGTTACAAGTTTTGAGTTGGGGTGATCCGCATGCGTTCTTGATAGTTTGCGGGCGCTCTCCTATAGTCGAATTGAAATACGGGACGTGTTGAGCCTCGATATGACACAAATCGCGCGATACCAACCCAAACACCACGTTCGCGTGGTGACGGCCACCTCCCTGTTTGATGGGCACGACGCGGCAATCAACATCATGCGGCGGGTGCTGCAGGATTCCGGCGCGGAAGTGATTCACCTTGGGCATAACCGGTCGGTGTCCGAAATCGTCGATGCGGCGATTCAGGAAGACGCGCACGCCATTGCGGTGAGTTCGTACCAGGGCGGGCACCTCGAGTTTTTCCAATATATGATCGATCTGCTCCATGACCGGGGCGCGCCGCACATCAAAGTGTTCGGAGGCGGCGGCGGCGTGATCGTGCCGAGCGAGATTCGCCGCATCGAGACGATGGGCGTTGCGAAGATCTTCTCGCCCGAGGATGGCCGAACGATGGGGTTGCAGGGGATGATTAATCACCTGCTGGAAACCATCGACGCACCGTTCGACTTCGCGGCGAGCCTCGATGCGCCCTTCCACCTCTCGCCGGAACAACCTTTACGCCTTGCGCGGTTCATCACTGCCGTCGAAGAAGGGCAAGGCCGCGAGAACGGACTGCTCACACAGGCGCGCAAGTTGCTACCGCGGGACACCGGCAAGACGATACCCGTGCTGGGAATCACGGGCACGGGGGGCGCGGGAAAATCTTCGCTGGTGGATGAATTGATCACGCGGTACCTTAACGATTTTTCGGATAAGACTGTCGCGGTGCTTTCGGTGGATCCGTCGCGCAGGCGCACGGGCGGCGCGTTGCTGGGCGATCGCATTCGCATGAACTCGCTCGATCGGGGTCGTGTATATATGCGCTCGCTCGCGACGCGGGCGAAGCATTCCGAGATTTCGGCTGCGCTTGCCGATGCGATTGCGGTGGTGAAAGCCGCAGGATTCGATCTGGTGATCGTCGAGACAGCGGGCATCGGCCAGGGTGATGCGGGCATCGTCCCGTTGGTGGACATTCCAATCTACGTGATGACCGCGGAGTTCGGCGCGCCGACCCAGCTAGAGAAAATCGACATGATCGATTTTGCGCAGCTCATTGCAATCAACAAATTCGAGCGTAAAGGCAGCGAAGATGCGTTGCGTCATGTGAGAAAACAGTTCCAGCGCAATCATCAATTGTTTGCTTCCGACCTTGAGGACATGCCGGTCTATGGGACCATTGCGTCGAAGTTCAATGACGACGGGGTAACCGCGCTTTATCACGGCATTCTCGATGTTATCGCCGAAAAGACCGGCATCGTCTGGAGATCGAGGTTACCGAAACCTGCGCTGAAATATTCGTCGTCGCGCACGATTGTCGTGCCGCCGGAGCGGGTGCGGTACCTCGCGGAAATTGCCGAGAGCGTGCGCGCTTATCACGCTAGGGCTGCCGCCCAGGCCTTGGTCGCCGAGCAGCTTTGGCAACTTGACGGCGCCATGGCGATGCTCGCCGACGATTCGGAAACACGCGCGGGGATCGAATCCAAGCGTCGCGTGCTGGAATCCGCGCTTGCGCCGGAGTGCCGTCTCGCGCTTGACGCATTTACGAAACTAAAACAGGACTATGCGGCGGACGAGTTCGTCTACAAGGTGCGCGAGCGCGAGTTTCGCACACCGCTGTATCGCGAGAGTCTTTCGGGCACGCGTATACCGCGCGTGGCCTTGCCAGCGTTTCGCAATCCCGGCGAATTGTTGCGGTGGCTTTTGACGGAGAACGTGCCGGGGCAGTTTCCATTTACCGCGGGGGTATTCCCCTTCAAGCGGGCGGACGAAGACCCCACGCGCATGTTCGCGGGCGAGGGCGATCCGGCGCGCACAAACCGTCGATTCAAATACCTCTCGCGCAACTCGGACGCGAAACGCTTATCCACTGCGTTCGACTCCGTCACGTTGTACGGCTGGGACCCGGACGAGCGGCCGGACATCTATGGAAAAGTCGGGACGTCGGGCGTTTCCATCGCGACCCTCGACGACATGAAGGCCTTGTACCATGGGTTCGATCTTTGCTCGCCAAACACGAGCGTGTCGATGACAATTAACGGCCCGGCGCCCATCATTCTCGCAATGTTTCTGAACACCGCGATTGATCAGCAATTGGCGAAGTTTGAGGGCGAGCTTGGACGCAAGCCGGACGCGGAAGAAGCAGCGGGAATTCGCGCAGCGGCGTTGCGCGCCGTGCGCGGGACGGTGCAGGCGGACATCCTCAAGGAAGATCAGGCGCAGAATACGTGCATTTTCTCGGTGGATATCGCATTGCGGATGATGGGTGACATTCAGCAGTACTTTGTCGAACACGAAGTGCGCAATTTCTACTCCGTGTCGATTTCAGGGTTCCACATGGCGGAAGCCGGATGCAACCCAATTTCGCAGGTGGCGTTTACGCTCGCGAACGGATTCACGTTTGTCGAATACTACCTCGCGCGCGGCATGCACATCGACGATTTCGCGCCGAACCTGTCGTTTTTCTTCTCCAGCGGAATGGACCCGGAGTACGCGGTCATCAACCGTGTGGCGCGACGCATCTGGGCAATCGCGATGCGCGACAAGTACGGCGCCAACGAACGCTCGCAGAAGTTCAAAGTGCACATCCAGACCAGCGGGCGTTCGCTGCACAGTCAGGAGTATGAGTTTAACGACATCCGCACGACGCTGCAGGCGTTGATGGCGTTGAATGACAACTGCAATTCTCTGCATACGAACGCTTTCGATGAAGCGGTGACCACGCCTTCTGAGTCGTCTGTAAGGCGCGCGCTGGCGATACAGCAGATCATCAACAAAGAGTTCGGTATTTATGGCAACGAGAATCCATTGCAGGGCGCGTTCATTGTCGGTGAACTTACCGCACTGGTGGAAGAAGCAATCCTGAAAGAGTTCGAGCGTCTCAGCGATCGCGGCGGCGTGCTCGGCGCGATGGAGACGGGATATCAACGCGCGAAGATTCAAGAGGAATCACTCTACTACGAATCGCTGAAGAGCAGCGGCGCCTATCCGATTGTCGGCGTGAATTGCTTCCTCAACCCCGAGCAGGCGCACACCGAGGAAACCGAGAAACTGGATCTCATGCGCGCGACGGAAGAAGAGAAAATCAGTCAATTGCGACGCCTGCGCGAGTTTCAGCATCGCCATGCGGGACATGCCCCAGCAGCGCTAAAACGCCTCCAGCACGCAGCGCTCACCGGCGAAAACATATTCGCCGAGCTGATGCAGACAGTACGCACGTGCTCCCTCGGGCAAATCACCCAGGCGCTGTTTGAAGTCGGCGGGCGCTATCGCCGGAGCATGTAGACGCGCGACGTTCCGGAGATGCCAGCAGGTAGGCTGGTGCAATGCCGTCACCTGGATTCGTTTCGAAGAGGAGTACGCCTGGTGTCGAAGAATGAGCGAAAGACTAAGAAGTACGTCAAGCATCATAAGGACGGAAGTGTTTGGGCGAGGGGCCATACACTTGATGGCATACCGATGGGTTATTGGGAATGGTTTCGGAAAGACGGTACCAAGTTGCGCTCGGGCCATTTCGAGGGCGGCGAACAAACGGGTGAATGGACGACGTACGACGGGAATGGCGAGGTGTACAAAGTGACGACAATGAAGCGAAAGCCTGCACGGTGAAGTGAAAGCGGCGCTTCGCGCTGATAGTCTTCTTGACTGGGTTTGGTTTGCTTGCGTGGAGTTTAGGTTGTTTGTAGCCAGGCCTTGAAGGCTACGGTGTGGGGATCGACCAAGGCGTTTTTTGAAACGAGGCGTTCTATTTTTGCGGAGGCTACGTAGGTGATGGCCGGGCGCAGGCCTTCGCGATTGAAGACTTCGCGAGCTATGGCGGCTTCTTCGTGTTCGCGGAGGGGTTCGGAGAAGTCGGCGAAGTAAAGCGCTTGGGCAAGCGTTCCGATGTTGGGGTGACCGGTGACGTGCCAGGCGATGGCTTCGTACACGTCTTCGTGATCGATACCGAGTTCAGAGCGGGTTTCTTCAGCGGCTACGTGACCGTGCAGCAACATGGGGCGTTGTCGCTGCGTATCGTTGATGGCGATGTCAAAACGAGCCGCGGCCGCGAGCATGTCGTCGGGTTTCATGGCTTTGCACATGTCGTGGAGCAGGCCTGCGATGGCGGCTTTGTGCGGATCAAGGCCAATGCGCGGCGCGATGCTCCACAAGGTTTCCGCGACCGAGATGCTGTGGCGGACGCGGTTCTCGCTGACGCGGCCACGGAGGCGCGCGACGAATTCATCCGCGCGGGGGATACTCAGTGCACTCACAGTAGAGTCCTCTTTCCCGGATTTTTTGAAACACGGCCGCGGGCAACACATCTGTGCAGGGATCGCATTCGGCGATACGATTGCGAATGTCGGTGGAAGATACGTCGGTCTCGGTGAAGTTGAGCCTGGT
>CALEZK010000694.1 GCA_937928585.1 uncultured bacterium
CCCCTGTTCTCGGTCGAATAGAGCTTGAAGATGATTCCCATCTGTTTCAGATTATTCTGGCACGACGAGCGCCGAGCGGATTCGCGGGCCCGTGCCAACGCGGGCAACAGAATTGCAGCTAGAATTCCGATGATTGCAATTACAACCAGCAGTTCGATCAATGTGAAGCCACGTGTACGTCTCATAAAAACAATCCCCATTATTTTATTCGCTTCTTGATGAAGCGACCCCACTTCTGCGTAGGCGAACAATAGGGAGCGAAAGTTAGAGTGAAACTACGAATGTGCGAGGATTTTGCGAGCATCAACGCTTGACAAATACGCGGCATCTACGAAAAAAGTCTTGGCAAGGCGGAGTATACTGTGGCAGAATTGCCAAATAGCCCGATTCGTCGGCTCGGCAGTCGGGATGCTTCGGCTACCTGTGCATCGATGCAATGCGTCGATGCACCTACTCGGGAGGGGGATTGGTGAGCCTGGGCGCAACGACGATTGTTATTCTGTTGTTTGGGTATTCTGGAGTAATCGGACTCTGGACGTATACCTTTGCGGTCAGTTTTGGCCGCCTGCGTGCACTTCGAAAAGACTTTCCTATTGTCGCCCGTCTTTACTCCGTGATCATGGCGGGGTCGGTATTCGCGATTGCGATTGCGCTGAACGACGTGTTTCGGGTGCTTATCCTCGGCGGAATTGTCGGGGATCCTTTTGGGCAATCTTTCGTTGCCGTTTCCGCAATCCTGCTTTCGCTGATCGTTAGCGCGACGGCGTTGGCTATCACGCTGGTTGTGGGGGTTCGCGGGCTTCTTCCACAACTTGCGCAGATGCAGGCGAAACAACGGGAGGAATTCGGCAACCTACAGGAACTGGTGGAAGCGCGTACGCAGGAGCTGCGCGAAACTGTTGCCAATCTTGAGCGCGATGCCGCAAGCCGTTCGGAAGTTGAAGAGCTTTTGCGCGCCGAGCACGCGATGTTGGAAGCGATCATGGAGACGAGCGTGGGGGCGGTGTGCGTCGTCAGCGTGGATGGTCACATCATATTTGCGAACGATACGGCGCGCACGGTGCTTGGGATTGAGCAGAGCGAAATAACCAGTCGAAAGTATAACTCGCCTGAGTGGAAACAGACCGACAAAGACGGAAATCCCCTTGCGGAAGCGAATATGCCGTTCAATCGAGTGCTGCGCGCGGGGGCGCCGGTGCACGACATGGAAACTGTGATTGAGGGGCCGGATGGCAAAAAGCGGATGTTGCGCGTGAACGGCGCGCCGCTGCGGAATGCGGATGGCGGGATTACGTCGGTTGTCATGTTGGTGTCGGACGTCACGCAACAGGTGAAAGACGAGGGACTACTCCAGAATAGCGAGCGGCGCTTCCGCGTCATGGTCGAGAATCTGCCCAGCGGGGCGATTTATGTGGAAGGCGATCAGTTGTTCATGAATCGGGCTGCGGAGGAGATAACGGGATATTCCCGCAACGAATTGAACACGGTGAACCAGTGGTTCTGGGCCCTTTACGGGCAAGAAGCCTCGAAGGCGCGCGCGGCGTATGAGGCCAATATGGACGCCGGTTTTCCGGTGCCGGCCATTCACACGATTCGACGCAAGGACGGTTCACAGCGCACGGTGCAATTTGATTGTCATCGTTCAAAGAACAGCGTGGTATGGATTGCGCACGACATAACCGATCAGTATCGAATGGAAGAAGAGTTGCGGGCGAGCGAAGCGAAGTACCGGCTGCTGGCGGAAACGGCGCGCGACATGATCTGTGTGCATGACTTGAACGGGCGGCTCACGTACCACAATGAAGCGCTGCGGAATTTTTCTGAACTGCTGACGGGACGCAGCGAGGATTTGTACACCTGCGGATTCCTTACGCCGGCGTCACGCGAGCGGGTGATGGGGCGGTGGGAACAGCGTCTTGCGGGCGATCGGAGCCGTTGGCTGTACGAGCTTGACGCACAGAAACAGGATGGCACGATTGTTCCGCTGGAAGTGTCGGCGGCGCCGATCGAGCAGAACGGCAAGATCATCGGCAGTTTGAGCATCATGCGGGACGTGTCCCAGCGCAAGGCGGCGGAAGCGGAGCGGCGCAGACTTGAGGAGCAACTGCATCAGACGCAGAAGCTGGAGAGCCTGGCGGTTTTCGCTTCGGGGATTGCGCATGACTTTAACAATCTGTTGATGGGCGTTTTGGGCAACACGGATTTGGTGCGCAACGATCTTGCGGACAATGCCGAATCGCGGAACTGCCTGGACGATATTTCCCAAAGCGCGAAGCGGGCTGCGGAATTGTGCAGGATGCTGCTGGCGCTGGCCGGCGAGGGAGAGTTGAGGCCCGAGCCGGTAGATGTGAATGAGGCGTTGCAGGATTCAATACGATTCATTCGAGCCGGGCTTGCGCGCGGCGTACAACTTCACATCGATACCGACGATTCCCTGCCATTGGTACAGGGTGATTCCGCGCAACTCCACCAGATGCTTTTAATGATGATCGCGCATGCCACGAGCGCCCTGGATGAGTCGGGTGGAAACGTGATTGTGAGAACCGGGGTTGTTTCCCGCGATGAGCGCCAGGCATTGCCCGCAGGGGACGCCTTGGTTGACGGCGCGTATGTCTCAATATCCGTAAGTGACGATGGCGCGGGAATGAGTCAGGAATTGCTGTCGCGCATTTTCGAACCGTTCTTCTCGATGGGCGACAAGCCGCGCGGATTGGGTTTGGCGTTGGCGCTGGGTATCGCGCGGGCACACGGCGGTACCATGACGGCGACAAGCACGCCGGGTAAGGGCACGTGTATTACGGCTTACCTTGCGTCGCAGGCGTCGGTTTCGGCGAAGCCGGTTGTCGCGGAGCGGAGCGGCGGGCTGTGGCATGGCAACGGGAAGATATTGGTGGTGGACGACGAGGAGAATGTGCGCGCCATTACGAAGCGCATGCTGGAGCGACTTGGATTTGAAGTGTTGCTGGCTTCAGACGGACAGCAAGCTGTCGA
The DNA here is from genome assembly GCA_937928585.1 of uncultured bacterium. Classification (GTDB taxonomy): domain Bacteria; phylum Hydrogenedentota; class Hydrogenedentia; order Hydrogenedentales; family SLHB01; genus JABWCD01. Next base: position 2,992 of record CALEZK010000694.1, read on the forward strand.
GCTGGTTGAAAAAATGGCGCGCGATCTTTCGGCGGTGATTCTGGATCTGACGATGCCGATCATGGATGGCGATACCGCGTTTCAGGAGATTCGGCGCATGGAGCCGATGCTGCCAGTGCTGATCGCGAGTGGCTACGATGTCAAGACGGTGACAAACCGGTTCGACCGGGGGAATGTATCGAGTTTTATTCAGAAACCGTTCCAGATACAGGATCTAGCCGAACATTTGCGCGATGCGTTGGATGTGGGTTTAGAGGGCGTGAAGCCGAAGACGTTGTAACCGCTTGTCTGGGGCGGTGGATGAAGTGCAAAGCGGCGCTTTTCAAGAGTGCGTTCCCCAAGCGGGAGCTGGGGATCGAGGTTAATCACCGGCGCGCGTTGGCCGATTTCTAAAGCGAAACAATTGGAATTTTTAATGCTTCCCCGGCGCGGGCTACGTCTTGCCTGCACGTGAATAACAGTATTTGGTGGGTTTTGCTTATTTCTTGCAAGAGCGCGAGGGCATTTGCGAGTCGCGCATCGTCGTAGTTGGCGAAGGGGTCGTCCAGGATTAGCGGCACGGTCTCGCCGCTTGCGCTGATTGATTGCACGAGCGCGAGGCGGAGGGCCAGGTAGATTTGATCGACGGTGCCTTTGCTCAGTCTGCGTTTGGGATCGTCGGCGAGTTGGGCGGTCTGGGGAATTCGGACGGAGATGGTGAGTTCGCGGCTGACCATCACTTCATTGTAGGCGCCGTTGGTGATGCGCCCGAGATACTGGCCCGCGGCCCTTGCCACGCGCGGCGCGATACGCGCGTGGCGATCGCGCGCAGCCTCTTCGATGAGCGATGCGGCGTAGGCCGTTGCCTCCTGCTCCAGTTCGAGATCCGCGACGCGCCCGGCGACTTCGGCGCGTTCCTCTTCTATTTCATTTAATGCGCGCTGGCCGGTGGTGCGTTGTGTGATGGCGATATGCAGTTCGTGTTCTTCCGCGGCGAGATCATCGATGCAGGCCACGCATTGGCGCAGATCAGTTTGCACGTCGTCCACTGATCTTCCCAGGTTCACCAGGCCGGCGCTTTTCGGATCGATCGCGGCATGCAACGATTCCATGGTTTCGCCGCGAAGCGTCGAATCGAGCCGCTCCTGCAGTCGCGCGCGCTCTTCCCATGCTTTTCTGTATTGCGTCGCCTGCTTGGCGACTTCATGCCATTTCTCGATGGTGTCGACATTACCGGCAGCGAGGCGCTTTGTCAGTGCCTCTTGCTGCTTTGCGAGATCTTCCTTTTCGGCAGCGAGCCTGACGGTCAGGCTGTGTTGTCGCTCGCGCATGTGCGCGACGCGTCCCAGTTTTTCGCGAACCTGTGAGGTGCGAACGTTGTAGGCCTGCAAGGCCGCGAGTACGTTTGTGTAGCGGGACTCTTCGCGAAATCCGGCTTCTCGCAACTGTTTGCGGAGGGAGAGCGCGCGTTCGACTTCGTCGCGTTGGCATTGTTCCAATTCGTTGCGCGTATCGGAAAGCAGCTTTTGCAGTTGCGCGGGGCGATCGCGGCTTTCGCCGAGGCGCCGCTTGGCGTCCCGGTATTCCTGATATCTTGCGATCGCGCGGCTGGCTGCCTCGTCGATATCGTCTTCGTGATCGACGGTTTCGCCCGCAGCGAGCAAGGACTCCTGCACACGGCGAAACAAGTGGGTGACGCGTTCTACTTCTTCCTGTGCATCTCTTACGAGCGCCTGTTCATTCGCGACAAGCGACTGAAGCCCGCCGGTTTCCTGCACATAGTGTTCGTGAAGCGCCTCGACCTCGCGGAGCGACGAATAGCCGGCTTGCTGAATCAGCGCGTCGATCCGTTGTTTTCTGCTGGAATACTGGCGATCCAATTCCGAGCGTTCTTCCTGGGCACGAAGGAGTTCCTTCTCGATTTCCGCGATTGCGTGGCGAGACCAGAACCATCGCATGAACAGGAGTAACGACGCCACGCCAAAGAGCCCGGCGGGCACGAAGACGTACGAGAGGTCCTGCTGGAGCGCGACCGCGGCGCAGATTAGCGAGAGGCCGACGAGCAATGCGGCAACCCAGAGGTGGCCGGGCATGCGCGCGGCATGATCGCGGGCATCGTCCTGAAGTTCTACGACGTGTTGAGTGAGCTGCGTTGAGCGCTCGTCGTATACCCGGGTTTCCACATCATAGGCGCGGGATTCGGAGGCGAAGTCGCCGAATGCGCCGAACAAATTTGCGGGTCCCGCGATTGCCCTTTTCTTGCGCTCAATTTCTTCACGCAGGCGTTTCAATTTTTCGAGCGTTGTTGCGCGGGACTGGCGGGCGACGCGAAACGACGTGGCAAGTTGGGTCAACCATGCAACGGGATCGGCCCCGACGCGGCTGAAGTCCGGCAAGCCTTGGAGCTCGGTCTGCGCCTGTGCAAATCTCTCCTGTGCCTTCGCAAGTTCTGCATCGATTTCTTCAATTCGCTCCCGCAGGCGCACCATGCGGCCTTCGAGGGCGGATAACTCGCGTTCGGTGGCTTCCGGCACTTCGACGAGATTCGGAATGCCTTCGGCTTCCAGTATGCGCGCTTCTTCCGCGAGTTGACGCTCCAACTCGGCGTGTTCGGCGCTGGTCCTTTCGAGCTGTGCCCTCGCGGTGGCCGCGGCATTGGCGGCGCGCTGAACGTCGGGCGTTTGGTCCAGCGGAAACTCGCGCGCGGAACTCAACGAGAAACAGGTCTGGGTGGTTTCATCGATACGGATTTGCAGGCGCTCGGCTTCGGCGTATCGACGCGCGCGATCCGCGCTATCGATTGCTCGTAATTCTTCCTCCAATTGAATTTTTCGGTTTTTTTCCGCGGACAACCGCTGCGAAACGTCGAAACGGCGAGTCTCCAATGCGCCGATTTCGACGTAGGCCGAACGCGCGCGGAGCAGTTCGGCATCGAGCACGTCGAGCCGCGCCCGGGCCGATGGCAGCGGCTTCTTGGAGTGCGAGACTGGTCTGCCTATTTCGGTGGAGCGGTCGGCCAATAGGCGCAGCGCGGTCTCCGCGGTCCCGGACTCGTCCGAGGAATCGGCAAGCGAGACGATCTTTTCCCGTATCTGCGCCAGGGCGTCGTCATCGCCGAGGTCATCCAGCGTCATTGGGCCAATCGTTGCGGCATGAACGAAAATTGCTTTGCCGAGGCCGAGATGTTCGTCGGCGAAGTTGGGCTCGCGATTTTTGTGGCGTGCGAACTCGGCGGTGACGTCGCGCATGTGCTTGCAGTCGAAGATCGTGACCGTGCCCTGTTTTTTGTCGAACATGCGATGAATCTCGAACTCGCGACCGTCATCCAATACGTAACGCAGACGTCCCCCGTACTGGTCCGTCGCGCCCCAGGGACGGCGTAGTTCATTGGATTCGTCAAACGTGCGCAGTTGGGCGCTGCGCCGTTGTCCGTAGAGCATGTCGGTGAGGAAATGCCGAATCGTCGACTTTCCCTGTTCATTCGGACCGATGATAATTTGCAAGCCAGGGGAAAGCGCGAGTTGACGTTTCGTGAACCGGCCATAACCATCGAGCCAGAGCGTGGTGAATCGCACGGGCTACTCTCCGAACGCGCCGCGAATCGGCAGGGTTCGACCACGGTATGCGGCGAGCCCCACTTCGCGCGAGCGCAGCAGGACGGCACGATGGCGTTCGTCGGTGGTGTCTCGCAGTTGGGCGTTCAATGCGGCAATGAAGCCGCCGAGACTTGATTGTTCGTTTGCGAGCGCAGCGAAGTCTTCTTCGAGTTCCAATCGGTCAACCAGTTCGAGGTGATCGAATCCGGTTCGCAGCGCGTCGTAAATGGCGGCCAGGCCCGCGTGGATTTCTTGTGGAGCCGCCCCGGAGAGCACTATACGCGCGATGCGCGCGACGGAATCCGGCGCGGGAAGGGCGCGAATGGCATCCACGATTTCCTGGGTGCTCTCGCACTTCGCGCAATCGATGGCATGCGTTTCGAATACGGCGCTGGCGGACGGGACTTCGCGCACGCGGATGTCACGACCATCGAGTTCGACCTCGGCGTAGGTGTGCAGGCCGGGCTCACCGAAATCGTGGCCTTCTGGGGATCCGCTGTACTGGACCCAGACGCCGTTTCGCACAGGAATCTTCTTGGCTCCGTGGTAATGACCGAGCGCAAGGTAACGCAGCCCATCTGGCACTGCTGCGTTTGCGTCGAAGGGCGCATGCGCGCCCTTGCCGGGCGGTAGAGAGCCCATTTCCGAGCCGTGCGCCACCGCGACGTGTTCCCGGCCATCGCTCGGTACAACGAGCTTTCCAAACGGGTTGGAAGAGATGTCCGGGCCGTCGAATCCGAAGCCGTGTACGGTTAGCGGCAAGCGTGCGAGTTCGTGCGCAGTCCAGACAGGCGTGGTGAAGAGGAAGACATTGTTGGGCCAGCGTTTTGTGGCGTAGGGCGAATCCGGCAGATATGGGTCGTGATTTCCGGGCGCGATGAAAACGGGAACATGCGGAATGGATTCGAACGCAGCCCGAAGAAAAGCGACGGTGTCTCCGTTTACGCGGTCATGTTCAAAAAGATCCCCGGCGATCAGCAGGGCATCCGCCGGCCACTCCCCCGCCCTTTTAACAATTTTCAGAAACGCGTCGCGCACGGACTGCCGTCTACGATTTGCGAAAGCGACAGGAAATCGTGCCTGCGAATAGCATCGGTCGAGATGGATATCTGCGGTATGAACTATGCGAATCAAAAACCGTGGCCCCCGAAACAAACCGGCGTTGCATTATTACGCGGAAAAGATTGCGTCATGTTAGTCGTATTTCGGCGCGAGCGCAATGCGAAGGCGGAAGCGGTTATCGCAATTGCGCGCGGTAGCGGGGTGGACGGCCGCGCCGTGCGTCACTATAGCCTTGCAATACGGCGTACTGCTCCATGCGCCGGCATATCCATGCGATAGGTTTTACTTTGCCTGCGGTTGTTCCGCATACATTGCGGAAGAATGGGGCGATCATCCAGCCGGGGGCGCGCCACGGCCTTCTACCTTTACCGAGATACCGGTTTGCCAGCACATCGGAGCGGGTCTTGTCGAGCGCGCGCAGCAGGGAAAACCCTTCGGCGTATCGGCGCGCGAGTTCGAGATCAACGGGTACGGCGTGCCATGCATAGGCTGACGCGGCATCGGAATAGAAGCCCTGGAGTCCCGCCTCTTCAAGCCGCCATGCAAACTCGACGTCTTCCAGCCCGGGCACGTCAAACGTCTCGTCAAAGCCCTGATTTTGGAGTACGGCCTCGCGCGATGCGGAAAGATTCCAGCATCGCCAATCGAGGAATCGGAGGGGCTGGTTGTGCGAAAACCGCGGGGAATCGGAAAGGGCGCGGTGGCGAACAACGCCGCGCGATAGACTTTGCGGGTGCAACTCGACTTTCCCGACGACGACGCATTCTCCGCCATGCTGCTCCTGTGCGCGCACGTGCTGTTCTACGAGGCGCGGGCTTGCGAGCAGTTCGGCGTCAAGAAACAGAATCCATCGGCCGCGGGCCTCGCGAATGCCCAAGTTACGGGATGCCGCGACGCAGGTGGTCTGGGAAGGAATGACGCGGATGCGCGCGGGAGAACCGGCAATAGCGCGGGTAAGGAGGTCCGAGGATTCCCCGATAGCGATGGGATCGATAATGAGAATTTCGAATCGGGCAGCCGGGTAGGATTGTTGTTCCAAATGCGCCAGCGCTTTTTGTAGGATTTCGTAGTCACGCGGCGCCAGCAGCACGACAGACACGTCCAACGCATCCATTATAGGTGGCCCCTCGCCTTCGTGTTGTGCCCGCTCACAACAATGGTAGCCAGTAGGGTTTAGGTGCGTCAAGGCGGGACCGGAGCGTTAGGAGGGTGGTACGTCGCTTGACAGGCGGAGAAGCCGGACGTATAATCGCCAATACAAGTGATCGGCATACTGATCAGAGAGAACCATTCATGACAAAACAACACAATGACTCGACCCGCTGGCGTGATTTCGAGAAGAACGATATCACGCACTCCGCTGCGCACTATCTCATGGCGGTAGATGCACTTCGCGATGAGTTCGGCTATGCGCGCGTCACGGACGTTGCGGAGATGCTGGAGGTATCCCGGGGCGCGGCTTCGATGTCGATTTCCCAACTGAAGAAGCGGGGATGGATATCGGAGGATCCGCATCGCTTTTTGCTCCTTACGGAGGACGGAAAGCAGATGGCGCGGCTTGTCGAGCAGAACTTCCGCATTTTGACCAAGTTTTTTGAGGAAGTGCTGGGGATGTCGAGCGATGTGGCGATGTCCGACGCGTGCAAGATGGAACATCTGATGAGTCTGGAAACGGGTCGGCGTCTGGTGTGGCTGATGCGCTATATCCTTACCGACGAATCCCGTGCCGCGAAGATTCACAGTGTGATGGCCAATTTCCGGCCGGGTTGTGAGACAAAAGAGCATTGCGCATTATGCGAGGGCGGTGAATGCCTGACGCCTCCGGGCGAAGAGTGTATGTTGCACCTCAACACGGAACACAGGCAATCGAAATAGCCATCGGCGGAAACTACGATGATTATGAACCCCGAGATTGAATGTCCCCTGACCGCATGCGCCGCGGGCGATGAAGCGGAAATTCTGGAGTTGGCGATTGATTCGGGTCTTGCGGCACGGCTGCGCGAGTTGGGTCTTGTCGCAGGGAGTGCGCTGCGCGTAGTGAGCGCGGGTTCGCCGATGATTCTGGAAATTGGCGAGACGCGATTTTGCCTGCGCGGCGCGGAAGCTGACGGCATATTCGTGCGGGTGGGTCAGCCCGGTTTTGCGGCGGCACCATTTCCAAGTGCTCTGGAGGAAGCCGACCTCGCCTAATCGGTGGCGTGAAGGGCCATGCAATGCCGACGTTGAACCAATTGAAGCCCGGGCAAACGGGAATTGTCTCCGCGCTACGAGGGGACGGCGCAATTCACCAGCGGCTTCAAGAGATGGGCATTATTGAAGGCGCGTCGCTCGAAGTCATACGAATGGCGCCACTCGGCGACCCAATGGAAATACTGGTGCAAGGCTACCATCTTTCGCTGCGAAAATCCGAAGCCGCGCTTGTAGAACTCGCGTAGGGATTTAGCATGCCCACCACAATTGCAGTAATTGGCAATCCGAACGTCGGCAAGACAACGCTGTTCAATGCGTTGACGGGTCTCTCCCAGGTTACGGGTAACTATCCGGGTGTTACCGTTGAACGTAAAGTCGGCACGCTCCGCATTAACGGGACGACCGCGCACTTGGTCGATTTGCCGGGAACCTACAGTCTCGCTGCGCGATCGCCGGATGAAATGATCGTGGTAGACGTGTTGCTGTCGCAGCAAGCGGGCGAGGATCCGATAGACGCCGTTCTTGCCGTTGTGGATGCTACCAATCTGGATCGCAACCTTTACCTCGTATCGCAGTTAAAAGAACTGGGAAAGCCGCTGGTCGTCGCGCTGAACATGTGCGATCTTGCGGACAAACGGCAGATCAAGATCGACACGGATGTGCTTTCCAGAGAACTTGGCGCGCCGGTGGTGCGGATTTGCGCGAACAAGCGCATCGGGATTGACGCATTAAACGCGGCGCTTGCGGCGGCTACGCACGGCGCTCCAACGGTCCACGTGAATGGGCCGGAATTTCCGGAGGCGCTCACGCGCGAAGTCGACGCGCTCGAAGCAAGGCTAAACCACGGAGACCACGGTTTGGGCCGGCACGTGCAGCGTCTGGAAGTTTTCCGGTTGCTGGTGGATCGCGGCGGATACGTCGAAGCGCGACTTTCGCAGGCTGACAAAGACATCGCGGGATCGCTGGACGAAAGTCGCGCGCGCGCGGGCGCCGGCGCGTCTCTTGCTGCTATCGAGGCGCGCAGCCGGTATGCGTGGATTCGCCAGATTGTCGCGGCGGGTGTGCGCAAGCCCACGACACGGGTCACGACGGTATCGGACAAATTGGACGCGGTAATCACCCATCCATTGCTCGGCACGTTTATTTTTGCATTGATAATGACGATTGTATTTCAGGCAATTTTCTCCTGGGCAGGCCCTTTGATGGACCTTGTTGACGCGGCTTTTGGCGCGATCGGCGAAAGCGTAAGCGCCATGCTGCCGGAAGGAATGCTTCAAAGCCTTGTGGTGGACGGAATCATCGCGGGCGTGGGGAATGTGATCATCTTCCTGCCGCAGATTATGGTGCTGATGTTTTTCATTGCCATTCTGGAAGATTGCGGCTACATGGCCCGCGCGGCGTTCTTGATGGACAAACTGTTGAGTCGCTGCGGGCTTTCCGGGCAGTCCTTCATTCCGATGCTCTCGTCCTTTGCGTGTGCGATTCCGGGTGTCATGGCAACGCGTCCGATCGGCAACCGGCGGGATCGAATCACCACGATACTTGTCGCGCCTCTGATGAGCTGCTCTGCGCGCTTGCCCGTTTATACGTTGATGATCACCGCATTCATACCCGATACCAAAGTGATCGGTGGTTGGCTCAATCTTCAAGGACTTGTGCTAACGGGTATGTATAGTGTTGGGATTGCGGTTGCGATTCCGGTTGCCTGGACCTTGAAGCGAACGATTCTGAAGGGAGAGACTCCGCCCTTCCTGTTGGAGTTGCCGACGTACAAGCTTCCTCAATGGGGAACGGTATTGCGGAAGGTGTTGCGGCAGGGGAAAGAATTCATCGTTCGCGCGGGCACCATCATTTTTGCGGTGATCGTCGTTGTCTGGGCGCTATCCTATTTCCCGCATTCGGACGAAATAACCGCAATGTTCGAGGCCGAGCGCGCGAAAGTTGCTGCGAGCGGCATGTCGGAAGAGGAACAGTCGATAGCCATTTCGGAGATTGACGCGGAAGAAAGCGGCGCGCACCTTCGCAACAGCTATTTCGGGCGGATGGGCCTTGCGATTGAACCTTTGGTTCGCCCTTTAGGCTGGGATTGGCGCATCGGCATGGCTACGATTGCTTCCTTCCCCGCGCGGGAAGTTGTTATCGCCACGCTTGGCACGATCTTTTATCTTGGCAGCGATGTGGATGAGACGTCGGACAGTCTTAAGACCGTATTGCACGAATCTACGCGCGCTGACGGATCGAAACTGTTCAACATTCCCGTGGCCTTGTCGATCATGGTGTTCTTTGCGTTGTGTTGTCAGTGCGGGGCGACGCTTGCGGTGATTCGGCGCGAGACGCAGTCCAACGCCTGGCCCGTGTTTGCGTTTGGATACATGACGGCACTGGCTTACGTTGCGGCGCTGTTCACTTATCAATTCACGACGTGGCTCGGCTGGGGTGTGGTGACATGAGCGTGGAGGGCGTCATAGTCGGCTTAATCGTGGGCGCATGCGCGCTCTATCTTGGACGCCACGCCTATCGAATGCTCATGGGAAAGCCGGGCGGCGCGTGCGGGTGTTCCGACTGTCCTTCCAAGACGGTAACGCCGAAGACAAAGGGGACATAGCGGTCCCAGACTACCGGTTATTGGAACACGACCGTCTTGTTTTCGAAGCGAATGATGCGGTGTTCCAGGTAGGCGAGAATCGCGCTTGCGAGTGACAGGTTTTCGATGGTCCTGCCCTTCCGCTTTAGATCCTCGATGGAATCCTTGTAGTAGACGCGTTCTACCATCTGCTCGATGATGGGCCCTTCATCCAATTCACCCGTCACGAAATGGGCAGTCGCCCCTATGAGTTTTACGCCGCGCTCGTAGGCTTGGGTGTAGGGATCGGCCCCTTTGAAGGACGGCAGAAAGCTGTGGTGAATATTGATGATGTCTTTCGCGTAGGAAGCGAGGAAATCGCTCGACAGGATTCGCATATAACGGGCGAGGACGAGAAAATCCGTTGAGTCCGCGACGAGATCGAGCATTGCACGTTCCGCCGCGCGTTGGGATTTTGGCGCGACGGGAATGTGGTGAAATGGGATGCCGTAGCGCTCGACGAGATCGCGGCAGTCGGGGTGATTGCTGATCACGAGCGCGATGTCCATGGGAAGTTCGCCGTTTCGCTGTCGATGCAGCAGGTCGAAAAGGCAATGGTCCTGCTTTGAGACCAGAAGGCCTACGCGCGGTCGCGCGCCGGAATAATGAATCGACCAGACGGCGCCCAGTTCGTTGGCGACGCCGGCCCATTCGGTCTCAAAGGTAGCGCGTTGCAGGCGGGATTCGTCCAGCGCGAATTCGATGCGCATGAAAAATCGACCGCCTTCCGGGTCAGTGGAATGCTGATCGCTATTGACGATGTTGGCATCGCGCCGGTAAAGGAAATCGGACACGCGCGCGACGATTCCTTTTCGGTCGGCGCATTGAATCAACAAGACGGTGTGCGTCATCAGGGCTCCGTTGGCTGTTTACGGCGTGCACGGGAAGTTGTGGCGCGCTGTTTCGGGTTTGAGGGTGGATTCGGGGAAAGCTCGCGTTGGCGCAGTTTTATCTCACCGGCTACGCGGTAGGCAATCGCGCCGAGCGCAGCGGCCCCAAACTCTTCTTCGCTCTTCTTGCAGGACGCGGCGAGTTCGTGGCACTCGTCATAGATGTCGTACCAGCGCTTCAGCGTGGCGTCGCCGTACGTTTCGCGGGACTCGGGCGGAAACTGTTTCACGATTGCGGCTTTGCCTTTCTGTAAAAAACTTAGGGATTGCTATTTTGCATTGCATCATTCACTTCGCTGATCGAAAAGTGCCGCTGCGTTTTGTGGCGACAATTACTCCAGTTGCCACGCAGATAATTCCGGCAAGAAGCAATCCGAAGCCCTGCATTTGAGTCTTGTTTGCCAACGACAGTTGAGCAAGCCACGAATTTCCAGCGGATTCGGAGTTCCTCTTGAATTGCGTCATGACAGATTCAGTTTCGCTATGCCAGCCTGCCTCATCTAGCTCCCCGGCGTGGTAGCGTTTTGTAACCTCTTGAGCTTCAGTCTGAAAAGCAGCATGAACTTCATGCTGGCGGCGCAGGTGTTCGCTCGCACCGTCAACCAGATTGGAGGCTGCGCGTAAACGGGCGCCACCGACTACGAGAATGACTACTCCCATGACGATCGCTATAGCGCCCATTCTTTTGAACTTTGTCATGGCACTCCATTTCCTGCGATAGCAGCGTTCCGCGGGGCGGGATGCACGCCGGGATTCCAGTATGATACCTTCGAGTGTTCCCGCGCGCATCAAACGCGCGGTTTTTTGAACTGGGGAGAATTATATGGCCGCCAGAAAGGCCCGTAAACCCGTTGTGGGCATTATCATGGGCAGCAAGAGCGACTGGGCTACGATGCAGCATGCGAGCGCAATGCTGGACGAGTTGGACGTGCCGCATGAGTGCAAAGTGGTTTCCGCGCACCGCACGCCGGACGCGATGTTCAAGTATGCGGAAACGGCGGAACGGCGGGGCCTTCAAGTGATAATCGCGGGGGCGGGCGGCGCTGCGCACCTCCCAGGGATGACCGCTTCCAAGACGACATTGCCCGTGTTGGGGGTGCCTGTGCAGTCGCGCGCGCTGAGCGGGCTGGATTCGCTCCTTTCGATTGTGCAGATGCCCAAGGGCATTCCCGTGGCGACGCTCGCGATTGGCGAATCGGGCGCGGCAAACGCGGGCTTGTTGGCGGCGTCGATCCTTGCGATTCACAATCGCGCGCTGGCTTCGCGGCTGAAAAAATTTCGCGATGCGCAAACGGCCCGTGTGCGCGCGGACAAGATCGACCGGTGATCGCGCCAGGCAACACCATCGGTATTCTCGGTGGGGGACAGTTGGGGTGGATGATCGGGCTCGAGGCCCAGCGCATGGGCTATCGCACTGTGGTGCTCGATCCGGCGCGCGACTGTTCCGCTTCGCGAATCGCGGATCAGATGATCACCGCGTCATTCGACGACGCCGGCGCGGCGCGCAAGCTCGCGTCACTTTCGGATGTGGTGACGTTCGAGTTCGAGCGGATTCCGTATCAAGTCCTTGAAGTGCTGGAAAAAGAGTTCCGCGTGCGCCCCTCATCGCAGGTCTTGCAGGTTATTCAAGACCGGTCGGTGCAGCGTTCCTATTTGCGCGACCGGGGATTTCCGCAGCCCACGTTCGCAACGATTGAAACAGAAGAAGACCTGGAATCCGCGGGCGCCGCAGTGGGATTCCCCTCCATTTTGAAAAGCGCGCGGGGTGGGTACGATGGGAAGAACCAGGCGCGGGTGAATGAAAGTGGCGGACTTCGCGCTGCATGGGACTCCGTGGGCGGTGGTCGCGCAATCCTCGAACGATTTGTGCCCTTCGACAAAGAGATTTCCGTGATACTTGCCCGTAACGACGACGGCGTTGTGAAGGCGTTCCCCGTGGCGGAGAACGAGCACCGCGATCATATTCTCTTCTTGACTGTTGCGCCGGCACGCGTGCCGGAGGCGATTCAGCGCAGGGCCGTGGAAATCGCATCCGGAATCGCGGAGGCATTGGATTATTGCGGCGTCATGGCAGTGGAAATGTTTGTTGAAGGCGGCGACGTGCTTATCAACGAAATAGCGCCGCGCGTGCATAACAGCGGTCACTATACGTTTGGGGCGTGCGCGACGTCGCAGTTTGAACAGCACCTTCGGGCGGTGTGTGGCGCGCCACTTGGGGACTGCTCGTTGGCAAAGCCCGTCGCGATGCTGAATCTGCTTGGGGATGTCTGGCACCGCGGCGAACCGCGGTGGCAGGCGATGTTCGACGATTTTCCCGAAGCCCGATTATTTCTCTACAACAAAGTCGCGAACTCGCCACGGCGCAAGATGGGGCATGTACTTTTTCAGAACGCTGTGTCGGCAGATGCGGCATCCGACGCCGCATTGCGCGCTTACCGCACCCTGAGGGGTGAGCAGCCTTAGCGGTGTCGAACACAGAACCTACGCAACAGGCCCATCACTTTCACCGCACGCTCGGGCCGGTAATGATCTGGGGCCTCGGCGTCGGGTATGTGATCTCCGGGATGTATTTCGGCTGGAACCTCGGCCTTCCGGCGGGCGGACCCTACGGCATGCTGGCCGCCCTGGCCATCGTCACGGTGATGTACGTTGCGTTCATACTCAGCTATACCGAACTTACCTGCGCGATTCCGAGGGCGGGCGGCGTTTTCGTTTATGCGACGCGCGCGTACGGTCCCGCGTTCGGCTATCTCGGCGGCATTGCGCAGATAATCGAGTTCGTTTTTGCGCCGCCCGCGATTGCGATGGCGATTGGGGCTTATTTCACGACGTTCTTCCCCACGGTGTCTCCAGTACTGATCGCTGTTAGCGCGTACATTCTCTTTACGACACTGAACATTCACGGCGCGCACCATTCGGCGGTGTTTGAATTGATTGTGACCGTGCTCGCGGTTGGGGAACTGCTTGTGTTTGCGGCGGTGACGTTGCCGCATTTTTCGATTGAAAAGTTTGCGGTTGACCCGCTGCCAAGTGGCTGGAGTGGGATTTTCCCGGCGATTCCATTTGCGATTTGGTTTTACCTCGCGATCGAGGGAATTGCGAATGTTGCGGAAGAGACCAAGAATCCGCGTCGCGACCCGATCATCGGCGGGCTTTCGGCGATGGCAACATTGGTGATCTGCGCGATCGTAACGTTCTTCGCGGCTACCGGTGTGTCGGGGTGGAAGGCGATTGTCTATGCGCCGGGGAGCGTGGAGACGGTTGATAAACCGCTGCCACTCGCGCTTGGCCAGTTGTACGACTCGTCGCATCCACTCTTTAAGATGTTGATCGTGGTTGGCTTGTTCGGCCTCATCGCTTCCTTTCACGGCATCATCCTTGCCGCGGGACGGGCCACTTTCGAGTTTGGCCGGATGGGGTATGCGCCGGCGATTCTTGGAACGACGTTGCCCAAACGCAGGACGCCGGCTTGGGCGTTGTTAGTGAACATGTTCATCGGCTTCGCGGCGATTGCCACGAATCGCACGGGCGACATCATTACGATTTCGGTGTTTGGCGCGCTCGTGCTTTATATCGTGGCGACGATCTCGCTGCTTCGTCTGCGGCACACCGAGCCGAATCTGGATCGCCCTTACCGAACGCCATTCTATCCGTGGCCGCCGATTGTCGCGCTGGTGCTTGCTGTTTTGTGCATCGTGGCGATGACAGTTTACAACCTGCGGATGGCGGGGTTGTTCGTGGCGATCGTCGGACTTGGTTATATCTGGTTCGCGATTGCGCATCGATCCAATCGCATCCGCTCGGTTCACGACTAGCGTCCGCGGTCACGCAGACCGTGCTACACTGAATCCGCGCCATGAAAGAATCCGCCACAACGCAGTTCGAAAACCATCTCTCCGCTGAACGAGGTTTTTCGCTGCACACGGTTCGCGCGTATGTGAAAGATCTCGAGCAGTTCTGCGACTACGTGACGAGCGGTCCCGATTCGTTTGGCAGGGCGCCGGAGGAACGCGCGCCGGCTTCTATTGAGACCTTGCGGCGGGCGCACCGGAATGATGTGCGCGCATTCCTTGCTCACGTACAGACCGCGGGCGGATCGTCGCGAACTTCCGCGAGAAAGCTGGCATCCATTCGCGCGGCCTATCGGTTCTTCATGCGGATTGGCTCGGTTGCGGCGAACCCAGCCGAAGCGGTGCGATCGCCGAAGTTGTCGCGAGAGTTGCCCGGGGTGCTCAGCATTCCGGAGGTTACAGCGCTTCTCGACGCGCCGGACCGCAGCACGCCGCTTGGCATTCGCGATCGCGCGCTGATGGAGACCCTGTACTCCAGTGGCATTCGCGCGGCGGAGTGCGCCGGGCTGCGCATCGGTCATCTCGATCTGCATGAAGGCGTGATGACCGTGCTTGGCAAGCGGAACAAAGAACGAATCGCGTATCTGGGGCGTTGCGCGCGGGAAGCTATTCAGTCGTATTTGTCCGTGCGCTATGAGCTTGGCCAACCGGAACATGATCGGTTGTTCGTTAACGCGCGGGGTGGTCCGCTTACGACACGCAGCATGCAGCGCATACTGGACACGCACGTGCGAAAGGCGCTGCCGCTGTTGAAAGACGTTTCGCCGCACACGCTGCGGCATACGTTCGCGACGCATATGCTGGACGCCGGCGCGGATCTTCGCGTGGTGCAGGAACTGCTTGGCCATGAAAGCCTTTCCAGCACGCAGATCTACACGCATGTCAGCATCGAGCGACTACGAGAGGTGTATCGTCAGGCGCATCCGCACGCGTAGTGGCGCAGATTGACACGCTTGGGAACGAGGCCTTTGCGACGCTCAATTCAAGCGCGCAGGATGAATTTCCGGGGCGGATATGCCCGCAATTTTGCAGAACCTTTGATTCGACTTGAGCGCGCGCAACTGTTGCAACCCGGCGAGTTCGCTCTTGATGGCGGGTTCGAGTTCGACGGCCTCTTCAATCAAGTCGATGGCCTGTTCCTCGCGATCGGGGGCGGTGAGCGCAAGCAGAGTCGCCAAATCGACGCGCGAATGGGCGTTGCCCGGTTCAAGCTGGAGCGCGAATGTGAGTTCCTTTTCCGCTTCCTCATAGGCCCCGGTTGAAAGCAGGCTTCGACCGAGCATGCGCCTGGCGAGGGCGAACCCGGGATTTTTTTTCGCCAAGTATCGAAACGCGGCTACGGCGTCATCGAAGCGGTGTTCCTCATATGCCTTCAGGCCGCGAAGCCAAATGCCGGTGAAGCGCCGCCGCTGGTATGCGAAGGCAGCAAGAATCGCAACGCACAGCACAACGCCGATGATTGTTGAAGTGGTATCAGAGAGTTCCATAGACGCGACTTCGCGCTATACTTTTGGCGGCACAGGTGGCGGCACCGCGCCGAACAGCTTTGCGACATCGGGAACTGCGCCTGCGGCGGTCCATTCCGCCATGCCTTCCTTCCACACCAGCGAATCGCGCGTGAGCCGACCCGACTTTATCTGAAGTTTTAATCCATCATTGTCGTAGGGGCCCGACTGCTGGCCATCGACCGCAATGAAGACGCTGGCGCCACCAGGCACGGGTGGTGGAGCGGACATCGAGCCCGCAGCGACACCGCCAACTTGATTGGCCATCATCATGCCGACGCCCATGCCCATGGCACCGCCCGCGCCTGGATTCTTCGCGGCGTCGGTCATGGCGGTTGCGGCCTGATACTGTGAGTAGGCATTGAGGTTGCCGATGACGCCCATGCTCGTGCGCTTGTCCAGCGCTTCTTCCACCTCGGGCGGCAACGAAATATTTTCGACGAGCAGTTTCGTCACTTGCAGGCCGTATTGATCGAAGTCATCGAGAATGCGCTCGGTGATGAACTTGCCGAGTTCATCGTAGTTCGCGGCCATGTCGAGCACCGGGAGTTTGCTCTCGCCGATAATGTCCGCGAAACGCGCGACGATCATGTTGCGCAGTTGATCCTGAATTTCGTCCATCGTGAAACTGCCGCTGGTGCCGACAATCTCGCGGATAAACGTGGGTGCGAACATTACGCGAATGCAGAACGTGCCGAAGGCGCGAAGGCGGACCGGGCCAAACTCCGGGTCCCTGGCGATGATGGGATTTTTCGTGCCCCACTTCAGGTCGGTGAATTGTTTTGTGCTTACGAAATAGACTTCGGCCTTGAACGGACTTTCGAAACCGTGCGCCCAGCCCAGCAGGGTCGACAAGATCGGAAGATTCGCCGTTTCAAGGGTGTACATCCCGGGGTCGAACACGTCGGCAAGTTTGCCGCGATCAATGAACACCGCGACCTGGCCTTCGCGCACAATGAGCTTGGCGCCATACTTGATCTCGTTGTTGTATCGTTCGAAGCGATGCACCATCGAGTCGCCCGACTCATCGAGCCATTCGATGATGTCGATCAGTTCACCGCGCAGATTGTCGAACAAGCCCATCAGACAGCCCTCCAGTCGCACCAACGTTTCGGGGAGATTGTACACGAAATCAATTGAATTTCGTTTGTCACCGAGTGATCGCGGCGCCCGTCTTCGGTCATAACTTGTATAAGCTTGAGGAATTGGTAAAAGGGGTTGTGCGCATGTCTGAACATAAAGAGCGATTGCCGCTGCGCGCGTTTGCCGTGGTTGCGATTGCGATGACGGTTGGTGGATCGGTGTACCTTGCGACGCGGACGCCGGTATTGCCGGCGCCACAGCCGGTGGAGAAAGTGGCGCTGGAGCCCGACGCCCCGGCGCTTGCCCCGGTGGAAGAACCCGCTGCGCCCAAGGCGGAAGCAGGCGCGGCAGAATCATCCGTGTCGCCGCTTCCCCCTCCCCCTCCCACGGCCATGCGCGCCGAGGCCAGGCCTGACTTGTCGGGGACGTGGGAACTCACCATCGAAGATGAGGACGGTGACACGCATGTGTATTTTCGAATCGAGGTAGTTGAGGAAAACGGAACGCTTCGCGTCGTTTCCGGAAATATCGAGCCGAGCATCAGCATGGCGTTGGAAGATCGCAACGTGAGCCTGACGTGGAACGACCATGACGTAGCGCTTCGGACGTTCTCGGGGACCCTCGATGCATCCAACAAAGCAGCGACAGGACGGTTTAATTCCACAGAAGGCCGACCGGGCACTGCGTCTACGGAAGCCACTAGTTCATACAAGGCAACACTGGCGCTGGTGCCTGCAACACAGTTGCAGCATGAGCAGGACGCAAGCGAACTGCACGCGCAACGCCGCGCGGATGCGCTTGCTATCTACGAGGTACTAACTGCGTTTGCGCAGAAGAACAATGGGCAATACCCAAGCGCGTTGAACCAGATCCCGGCAAGTGATTTCGCGGATCCGTCCCTGCTTCAGGATATGCCGGGCAGGAGCATTAGCTATACAGCGGGCGGCGAAAAGTTACTGGATAATGAAGCGATCGAGAAAGCGAGAGCGGAATTTAGCGGCGGCGAGTACACAACCGAGCGGGTGCTCGCGCATGAGCAGAAGCTGCTGGAGGCCTGGGGAAGTAGTTCGCCCGCGTCGCGCAGTTTGCTGCGGATTGCTTACGATGAGCCGCCACTGGTGATTGAAGTTTCGGCAGGCGGCGTGCTGACTACGCCGGACTACATGCTGAATGAATCTTCGAGCGGATTGCCCGACGCGAGTGAATTGCGCGCGGCCAACTTCAACAATATGAAACAACTCATGCTGGTCATCAAGATGTTCGAGGCAGAACACAATGGCCATATTCCGGGTGGTTGGCTTTCTGTTTATCCTGAATACTTGTCAGACCCTACTGTGCTGCTCTCGCCGTGGTCAACGGAGAGTGAGCCCTCTTACGAATTGATCCAACCGGGTGAACGATCCGACGATCTCGTCGCGCGGGCGCAGGAACTCATTGATTCCGGCGCTCTTTCCGCGGAGGGTGCACCGAATGTCGAGCCCGGCACGCCTGCCTGGAACTCGTGGCTGATGAGCCGTATCCCCGTTATCGTTGGCATCGATGAATTGCCCGTGGATGTCGGAGGTCCGCCGCTGCGGGCGGTGGCGTTTCTCGACGGGCATGTCGAGGCGGTGCATGTTGGCAGTTGGGATGAGCGGATCACGCCGTTCCTGCGTTAATGCGTCATCTTGATTGTTTCAGCAACCAGGCTATTGCTTCTTCATCGCCGTAGGCTTTGTCCCACGAATTGTGATTGACGCCGGGGTATTCCGTGTATTTCACGTCGCCCCCTGCCTTCTTCACGGCCTCGACCATCTCGCGGGACTTCTCCGGCTTGACGACGCTGTCTTCCGCGCCGTGAAAGGCCCAGATTGGGATTTTGGCGAGCGCGGGCGCGTCTTCAATCTTTCCGCCACCGCAAATGGGAAGAATTGCGGCAAACTTATCGACGCGGGCCGCGCCATAGAGCCACGCGCCGAAGCCGCCCATCGAAAGGCCGGTGACGTACATGCGTTTCTCATCAATTGAAAGCTCGGCGAGCGACTGGGCTACGACCGAGTCGATCAAGTCGAAACGCTTATCCCACATGGAGTCTTTTGGACATTGCGGCATTGCCACAATAAACGGGAAGCGTTCGGGGTTGCGGCGAATCGCGCGACCGATGCCGACGTCGGTTTGGAGCAGGCCATCGTCGCCCCGTTCGCCGATGCCGTGCAGGAAGACTGCGAACGGCCATTTTTTCGACGGGTCATATCCTTTCGGAATGTAGACGCTGTATGCGTATTCCTTTTCATCGATATTGATGGTCTTGTCGATGAATCCGGTGGATATGCCGGTTGATTCGTCTGCGTTTGCCACGATTCCTCCGAATAAGATCCCTGTTGCCAAGAGTAAGGCTGCTATCGGTCTCATGGTATCTCCCCAATCGATCATCCATAGATTTCGTTGTTGGAAGTTTCCGGGCGAGAGTATACGCGAAGCGCGTATGTAAACCAGTGAATGATCAACGCGCTTCAAGTTCTGACCAGCGCGCGTACAGGCGATCCACTTTCGCTCGCGCGTCAGCGAGTTTGGCCGCTGCTTCCTGCGCGGCTTCATGTCCGCGCTGATAGAGCGCGGGGTCATTCAGTTCCGATTCCAACTTTGCGACGAGCGCCTCGGCGGTGTGAATGGTTTGTTCCATTCCGTCCAGTTCCTTCTTTTCGTTAAAGGTAAGGCGACGTTTCTTGTCGGGGACGGCTGCTTTTGGCGGTTCTGGACGCTCTGCGACCGGCGCGGGCGCGGGTTTGGTCTCCTCGTCGCGGGCATTTCTCCACGCGAGGTAATCGTTGTAATTGCCCGCGACCTGTACGAGCTGGCCCGGAGCTTCAAATACGATGAGATGCGTGCAAAGGCGATTCAAGAAGTATCGGTCGTGGCTTACGAGTATGGCGGCGCCTTCAAACGCCAGCACCGCATCTTCGAGCACGCGCAGGGTTTGCAGATCGAGATCGTTAGTTGGTTCGTCCATGACGAGTACGTTGCCGCCCTTGAGCAGCTTTTTTGCAATGTCGAGGCGGTTGCGTTCGCCACCGGAGAGACGCTCCATGGGCATGCGCAGCGCGGCGCGATCGAAGAGGAAGCGCTCTAGAAATGCGGGGACGTGGACGCGCTTGCCGGCGACGTCCATTTCCTGAACGCCGTTCGAGACAAACTCGAGAATAGTCTGGTTGGGCGGAATTTCCTCGTGGGACTGATCGACGTACAAGAACTGCACGGTTTCGCCGTGAATGACCTCGCCCTTGTCAGGCACATCCTTACCCATCAACACGCGCACGAGGCTAGTCTTGCCGCAGCCATTCGCGCCCATGATGCCCACGCGCATTCCCTTTTGCATGAGCAGCGAGAAATCGCGGAACAGCTTTCGGCCATCGATCACACGGGATATTTTTTTTGCTTCGATGACCGTTTTGCCGAGGCGTTGAGACTGCGGGATATCGAACGAGAACTCGCGATCGCGCGTTGTTGGGCCCTGCGCTTCTATTTCGTAGTATCGGTCAACGCGGTACTTCGCTTTCGTGCCGCGCGCTTTTGGCTGGCGGCTCAGCCATGCCAGTTCGCGGCGCAACAAGGTTTGACGATTCGATTCCGCGCGGGCTTCGTGCGCCTCGCGTTCGGACTTCTGCACGAGAAACTGCTCATAGTTGCCGGAGTACGTGATCATTCGGCCGTTGTCGAGTTCGACGATGCGGTTCACGACACGATCCAGGAAATAGCGGTCGTGGGTGACGAGGATGCAACTCCCCTTGTATGACGCGAGGAAATCTTCGATCCATTGGACGCTGGTGACGTCGAGATGGTTGGTTGGTTCGTCGAGGAGCAACAGATCGGGATGGCGCACGAGCGCTGCGGCAAGATCCACGCGGCGCGCCTCGCCGCCGGAAAGCGTTGCTATTTTGCGGTCCGCCGCGGGGAGATTAAGCGCGACGGTCACGCGTTTTACGTCTTCGTCGAGGTTCCAGGCGTCGGCGATTTCCATTTCGTGTTGAAGGTAGCTCAATTCCCGTTCGATGCGCTGGCCTTCGGGAGAGTTGTGCTCCACTTCGCCATAGCGCGCCATGCAATCGTTGTATTGCGTAATGAGCGCGCGCACATCATCCGCGGCGCGGCGCAGAATATCGCCGACGGTGTCATCCGGCGCACCGCTGGCCTGTTGCCCGAGCATGACGACGCGCAAACCGTCCTGCCGGGTGACTTTGCCTTCGCTTGGCGGTTGGCCGCCGGTGATAATCGACATAAAAGTCGATTTGCCGGAGCCGTTTCTGCCGATTAGGCCTATTATGTCGCCCTCGTGAACGGTCAACGAGACGTCGTCCAAGATTGGTTGCGCGCCGAAGCTCTTGGTGACGTTCATAACGGTGAGGATCGCGGGTGTAGGTGCCATGGTATTGCGGGTGTCCGGGTAGTCGAAGGACGGTATAGTACCGTTCGGGGCGCAGTGCGTACAATACGCGCGAGATCATTCGTTGGCTTGAGGGGGCTGGGCATGATGCAATCACGAAGGACATTTCTGGGGCAGTCTTTGGCGGTAGGCGCCGGGGCGTCCATGCTGGAGGCACGCGGCGCGACTTCGCAATCTGTTCCTGATCGGGTGAATGTCGTTGTCATTGGCGCGGGATTGGCGGGACTTACGGCCGCGCGCGCTTTGACGCGCGCCGGCAAATCGGTAGTTGTGCTGGAGGCGCGCGATCGCGTGGGCGGTCGCACACTTGCGCAATCAACGCAGCATGGTGAAGTGCTGGACGTTGGAGGGCAATGGATCGGCCCTGGCCAGGACCGAATTCGCGCGCTTGTAGACGAATTCGCGTTGTCGACGTATTCGCAGCCGCATGCGGGCACGAAGTTCCTGAAGATCGGCGGGAATCTGCGCACCTATTCGGGCGCGATTCCGGCTATGCCTTTGATAGCGAAGCTTGATCTTGGGCGGATGTTTTCACGACTCAACAAGCTTGCGGGAACAGTTCCCGTGGATGCGCCTTGGAACGCGGAGCGCGCGCGGGATTGGGATTCGATGACGCTTGAGACGTGGAAGCGCGACTTCATGAAGACGGACAAGGCGCGCGCGCTGCTCGATATCGTAACTCAATCCGTGTTCGGGGCGGAAGCCCGCGATCTTTCATTTCTGCATTTCCTGTTCTATCTCCATTCGGGAGAGTCACTGGATCGCCTGATCAACATTGCCGACGGCGCGCAGGAGACACGCGTCCACGGCGGGACACAGCAAATTTCCGAGATGCTTGCCAAGCCATTGGGTGACGCATTGCGTCTGAATTCTCCGGTGCGATCCATAAGGCAGTCGAACGGTACTGTTGAAGTGACGACTGCGCAGGGCGAGGTCATTGCTTGCGACCGAGTGGTCGCCGCGATTCCGCCGCACCTTACGGGGCGAATTGCGTACGAGCCGGCGTTACCGGCATTGCGGACGCAACTGACGCAACGCATGCCGATGGGATCGATCATCAAGTGCATCGTCGTTTATGACACTGCATTCTGGCGCGATGCGGGTTATTCAGGGGAGATCGCGTCGGACGAGGGGCCGTTGTGCTCGGTATTTGACGATACGCCGGAGGGAAGCGCGAAGGGGTCGCTCATTGGGTTCATCGCGGGGGACGCCGCGCGGTACTGGACGGAGAAGAGCAAAGACGAACGTCGCGGCGCGATCTTGACGCAGATTGCGGAATGCTTTGGCGAGAAGGCAGAACAACCGATCGAATACATCGAGAAAAACTGGCTTGAAGAAGAGTGGTCGGGCGGTTGTTACGGCGCGTATATGGCG
Organism: uncultured bacterium; assembly: GCA_937928585.1. Lineage (GTDB taxonomy): Bacteria > Hydrogenedentota > Hydrogenedentia > Hydrogenedentales > SLHB01 > JABWCD01. The sequence goes on from CALEZK010000694.1 coordinate 25,565, forward strand.
CCGGGCGTGATGTCCGCTTATGGAAAGGCGCTGCGCGTTCCCGTGGGCCGGATACATTGGGCTGGCACCGAGACGTCGGATGTATGGTGCGGATATATGGACGGGGCGGTGCGTTCCGGG
>CALEZK010000695.1 GCA_937928585.1 uncultured bacterium
GGTATAGACCGATCAAGATTGAGATTGAGCTGATCACCATCACGAGAAAACCGATATACAACATCACCTGCCGCGCCGTGCCCAGGAGCTGGTTGTAGAGTGACTGAATCTCTTCGATGGGCACCGCCGCCACCGCGTTCGGGTACTCGTTGGTGATGCGCTGGCGGAACTCGTAGCGCTGCGCGGGGGACTCCAGCACCAGAAGCACGGCAGTCAACTGTTCGTTCTCATGCGAGTGACCATGTTCCCCTTCGTGATCGTGTCCATGCTCATCGCCATGATCATGCCCGTCGCCTTCTTCGTGGCCGTGGCCATCGCCTTCGTGGTGCGCTTCTTCCTGCTGCGGGGTGCCGTGTTCGTCGCCCGGCTTGTAATCCGCGCCAGGGGCGGCCTCCGCGCCGGTGAGGCTGGTAGTGCCATATTCGTGCTCGTGCACTTCATAGATCGAGTGATACTCGACAAAAATGCCCCGATCATTCGGGGTGCCTGATGGTTTCAATATACCGACAACTCGATACGGCTTGTCGTCATGATGTTCCGAGAAGCCCATGTCGGAGAATCCGTGCATGCTGGCGAACTCGTCGCCAATGGCGAGTTGCGTCTCCATGGCAACGGTAGCGCCGATCACCGCCTCCAGAGGTTTGGTGAAGTAATCGCCCTCCGCAAGATCAAAGGTGCCGCGAGGTTCTCCGGTAACACGGTCCTTCCAATCGTATTCAAGCATTTCGCGAGAAGTCCCCACGATTCGGAATCCTTGGAAAGAATCGCCCATGTTAATGGGGAAGGCCGCTTCCACTTCTTCTTCCTGCTTGAGACGGTCGAAGTCCGTGTGCGGAATGATTCCGGTTGGTTGTCCGATAAAATATACCGTACTTAACACCAACTGCTGCGGGCTGCCCTTCGCGCCAACGGCGACGTCATATGCCTGGCCTTCCTGCACGAAGCGGCGTTCAGTTTCCGTGTGAAGCAGCAGCACCGACGTTATCAGCGCAACGCCAAGGGCCACGGAAACAATCGTTAAGAACGTCGTGAGCTTTCGATTCCAGAGGTAGTTCCATGCGATGAGCCAGAGATTCACTGTGTGATCTCCCGGGCGAGGCCGGTGCACTCAAAACGCGACGGCAACTGATTTGCGATTGCCTGATCGTGGGTGACGAGCAGCAACGTGACTTTGTTTTCACCGCACAATTGCAGCAGCAACTCCATAACAGAAGCCGCTGTTTTCGGATCGAGGCTGCCCGTCGGCTCATCCGCGACTACGATCTTTTGTTTGTTTGCGAGGGCGCGCGCGATCGCGACGCGTTGCCTTTCGCCTACGCTCATCGTTCCCGGTTTGGAGTGAATGCGGTGACCAAGTCCGACCCGTTCGAGGAGTTGGGTAGCATGATCACGCCATTCTTTGGCGGGGCGTGTATCGCTGAACCGCATCCCGAGCATGACGTTTTGAAGCGACGTAAACGGCGCCAGCAAGTTAAACGTCTGAAAGATGAAACCGAATCGTTCGCCCCGGATGCGGTCGAGCTGGCCATTTCCCAGCTTTTGGGTCTCGATGCCGTCAATACGAATGACGCCCGAATTGGGGCGGAGGAGGCCGCTAATGAGGTTCAGCATGGTGCTTTTTCCGCACCCACTGGGGCCCCACAAGGCTACCTGCGCACCTTCTGCCGCATGAAACTCATCACAGACAAACTCAACGCCCGGCCCAAGCTGCCGCCGGACCTTTTCCAACGTCACCACGCCCTAGACTCCTTCCCAACTGAAAGCCCGAAACGCACCAGATTACGCGCTAACTGTGGCCCAGTCAATGTTTCGCTGCATTTCCAACTAAGAATCATTCCTCAGCGAGATCCAGTGCGATATCGGTGCGATATGAGCGCATGGCGGGGATTACCGCTGCGGTCAGTGCGGCAGCCAATACAAGCGCATAGCTCGTTAGTTCGCCAGCCTGAATGGAAAATGCCTGTATAACGACGCCGGATCGGTTAGCAAGTTCCATTCCAAGTAGCCAGGCTGCAAGATGACCGGTCAGACTGCCCGCCAACAATGCCACTGTCGTTAGCGCGCCGGATTCGCACAGCACGACGCCGAAGATGTCCGAGGACCCCGCCCCGAGTGATCGCATGACGGCGATGTCCCTTTTTCGCTGCAGGACCGACATGTACAGGTTTACCGCCAGCGATACTATCGAAACCACAACGACAAGCACGGCAACGATCATCAAGGCGTTTCGTAGCAACGCAATCTCTTTTACGTAGAGCCGCGCAACTTCATCTCTCGGAAGCACCGCCATTGCGGCAAAGTTGGCGTTAATGTCGGCCTGAAATTCTTTGGAAGATTCTCCCGGTTTCAGCTTCACCAAGATTGCCGTGAGCGCGCCGACTTCACTTTGAGATTTTTCACTGTCGGCATTGGCATCCGCCGCATGCGTGTGTGTCGCATGATCATGCCGTTCCTGCTCAATGTGCCAGGACCCGCATGCGGTCCACACCGATTCAATGTCTGTGAATATAGCAACGTCGTCCGGGCTATTTGATTGGCGCAGTATTCCGGTTACAACAAAGGGGACGTCATGTTCGTGTCCGAGTTCCTCATCAAAACCATGGGTACTGACAAACGAATCGCCGATCTTTAGTCCGGTTTCGGCAGCAACTCGGCTACCGAGAACAACCTCTCCGCGTCGAACGAAGCTACGGCCAGCGGCAAATTCGACGCCATTCCGCTTATCGTTCAGCAACCCGGGCGAGGAACCGATAATTCTAAATTCACGGTAGGAATCGCCGATTGCTATCGGATAGGCATTCTCAACATGCGGATGCTCTTGCACTATTGACAGGACACCGAAAGGAATGGTGCCCACGGGGATGTCCAGGTAAAACAAAGTGCTCATTACGACTTGAGACGGATTTCCCTTGGCGCCGACAATCGCATCGAAGGTGCCGCTGTACGTCTCGAAATGTGTCTGCGATTCTGCGCGCAGCGTCAGAACGCACGAAATCAGTGCGACGCCCAGCGCGAGGGAAAAAATCGTCAGCACCGCCGGGATTTTTCTTTCTAGCAGGTAGCTGGATGAGATTTGCCAAATGGTCATGCCTTTCTCACTCGCGCGCGCCGTGTTTTCGAAGTAATTCGGCGGCACTGGTTTGATTCGCGCTTAGTGCCCACGACAGCGGCGTTTCTCCGTTTGCATTCGCAACATTTGGATCGCCTCCGGCGTTTAGCACGATTTTCAAGACATCGAGGTTTCCTGCTCGGGATGCGTGGTGAAGTACGGTTGAGCCACTGGCATCCTGAATGCTCGTCCATTTTGAGTCGTGTATCAGTCGACGGAGTAGTCTCGTGGCTAAGCCATCCCGAATACCATCGAACAATTCCTCAATTTCCCCGGGAGATGGGCCAGCGTCTGCCACCGGGGAGGATTGAACGTCCGCGATTTCTTGTTGCTGTTCGCCATGTTCCTCATCGTCGTCCTCGTGATCGTCATGATGAATGACTTCGTTCCCCTGAAGCACGATACCGGAGCGACTCTCGAGGAGTGCCGCGGCTTCTTGCTGTCCGCTTTCCAGCGCAACCTTTAGCGCGGTATCGCCGTTTCCGTCCCGCATATTGACATCAGTGCCCATTTCCAGGAGTTTCTCGATAAACTCTGGGTATCCGAAACGTGCTGCATGATGAAGCGCGGTCGATTTTGAAGTTGGATCAATCACTTCGCCAATATCTGGGTTCGCTCGAAAATAATTCAGCAAGCGCTCAAGGGGCTTCTTGCTTTCGATAGCGGTCAGCAATTGTCCAAGACTTTCGGTGCTGGCGAAGTCATTCGTACCTGATTCGCCGGTTTCGCCGTTCATTCGGCGCGTGGTGATTCGTTTCTGAATCGTGAGATGGGAGTGCTGGACCGCTTCAAACCCTTCATCGCAAACTGAAAGCGCCTTTTCAAACTCCCCGAGTTCCGTGTAGCTTTTCGCGAGAAACAAGAACGATTCGCGAAGTAGTTGCTTCTGGTAATCGTCAAATTCTTCTTCGTTTTTCTCGTAGTAGGCCAATTCCTCCCTGCCGCTTTCCACCGCGCGAGCCAGAATT
>CALEZK010000696.1 GCA_937928585.1 uncultured bacterium
GCCTTTCTCAATCCAGATTCCGACAATGGCAAGAACGCAGGCGATATCCAGATAAACGATCTGTCGCGCGAGCGTAGGAATGACGAGAATCATTGCCGCGATCAGTTCCATGGTCATTGCGCCCCACATCCACGGCACGAGGGCATCATGACCATGCAGCCCGAAAAACAAGTATTTCGCGGAGCTGCTGTGGACGGATTCCGAATAAAATTCCTTGAACGCTTCGCAACCAAGTAAGAACAGATTGACGAGCAAGGAGATCGTCACGATGTTTCGCAGAATATGAAGCGCGCGGTCGGAGATCCGGTAGGTTGACGTGCGACGGATGATCTGGAAGACCAGAATGAGAATGCCTGGACCGGCGGTGAACGCGGAACCGAGGAATCGCGGCGCGACGATGGCGGAGTTCCAGAATGGCCGGCCGACAAGACCCACGTACAGGAAGGCGGTGACGGTGTGAATGCTGACGGCCCAGGCAATCGCCACGAGGACGAACGGCATGTAGAAAAGGACCGTGGGCTTGCGATCCATGTACTTCATGAACAGGAGGTAGCCGCAGATGTGAAGATTGAGCAGCAGGTAGCCGTTTAGAACGATAACGTCCCACGACAACATGGAGCCGGGGAAATTAAACTTGCCGACGACGGGAATGAGGTGCCAGAAGCGATCGGGGCGGCCGAGATCGACTATCACGAAAAGCAGTGCCATCACAATGGCGGCAATGGCGAGCAGTTCGCCGAAGAGCACGACATCATGCATGTCTTTATTGCGATAAATGTATGCAGGGATTACCAGCATGACGGCAGCGGCGGCCACACCCACGAGGTAGGTGAAATTCGCGATGTACGCGCCCCAGGAAACCTGATCGGTCATGCCGGTGACCGAAAGACCGTTTACCAACTGTTGCGAGTACGCGTTGCCTCCGATGACGGTGAGCACGGTGAGAATTGCCATCCAGATATAGAATTTCGTCGACCCGCTGAAGCTCAGGATGAACGCGCGAGAGAGAAAGACGATATAGTCGCGGACCAGGCTCATTGATCGGTCCTCATGCGTCAAAGTAGTAGAAGAAGCGCGGTACGGTGCCCGCGTCTTCTTTCAGGATGTAGACACGCTTGTTCTTCAGGATGTAGTTAATCTCGCTGTCCGGGTCGAGCATGTTTCCAAATACGCGCGCGCCGGTTGGGCAGACTTCCATGCATGCCGGATACTTTCCCTCGCGGGTGCGGTGAAGGCAGTAAGTGCATTTCTCCACAACGCCCGCAGGGCGAATCCGATTGCTGAGATAGCCCATGTTCGGGTTTATTTCCTCGGGGGCGATCTGGGCTTTGCTCCAGTTGAACCGGCGCGCTTCGTATGGGCATGCGGCCATGCAGTATCGGCAGCCGATGCACCAGTTGTAGTCGATTACGGTGATGCCATCGGGCTCGGTCCAGGTTGCTTCAACCGGGCATACCTTGGTGCAGGGCGGGTTCTGGCACTGCTGGCACTGGACGGGTAGGTAATATTTTTCCTTGGCAGGCACCTGATCGTGATCGAAGTACAGGTCGGACTTTTCGACGTCAAGCGAGCCGGAGGGCATCTCAAGCACGCGGATGTATTGCATTTCCGGGTCGCGGGTTTGGTTGTTCTCTTGAACACAGGCTTCAACGCATTTGCGGTTGCCGTTACAGCGCGTGAGATTGAGCGCGTAGCCGAATTCGACACCGTCCATCGGTTTTGCATTGCCGACAGTAACTTTCGCGCCGTAGTCACGCGCGATTTCGTTTTCGATTCTTTGCAGAATCTGGTCAAGCGCTTCGGGCGTCAGGCGCTTGTAGTGCTGCTGGAGAAATGCGTCCATGCTGACGCCGCTCTCAAGCGAGCGGAGCGGCGCTGTCACGCCGGCAAGTGACGCCAGCGCGGCCATCGTGCCTATCCCCGCTTTTAGAAAACTCCGGCGTTGGAGCGTTGGATCCATTGCGGGGCCTTTCTTGCCACTGGGGGTAGTCATGGCCGTGGTCCTTCCGGGTGATCGGGAAGCAACGCGGAAAAACGTGTGCGCTGGGGGGCGGGCAGCGGCTTCATGGGCTTGAATTTTGGGCTGTGCGGATCGTGGCATTGCACGCAAAAGAGTTTGGTGCGCGCGCCCTTGCTGGTGTCCCAGTACCCGTTTTGGCGGCCATGAATGCCCGCTTCCCAGTCTCGATACGTTGGACCATGACACTTGGAACACAATCGCGCTGGTTGGCTCGGCGGGATTTCGTTCCCTTCATGGTCAACGTATGCGTCGCGATTCGTTGGGTGGTGGCAATTCAAGCAATTGATGTTGAGGCCGTGGTCGAAAACGATGTTCGCGTGCTCGGACTGAAGCGGATTCTGGCGGGGCGGCGGCTGAATGCTGAAGTGGCACTCGGTGCACCGGTACGTGAAGCCGGCTTTCTTATAGTTGAGGGGGTGGAATTCGCCGCGGACAGGCGTCGTGTCGAAGACGTTGTTCTCTACGACCCGAACGACTAACGTTGACGGATTAGCTGCTTCAGGGGCGGGTGCGCAGGCCAGGTGGCAAGTGGATATCGCCAGAGCGACTGACCAATTTGCGCAGGCCCGTATATGCATTGCGAGAACCACCCCTTCGACCCGATCCTCCTGACCACCTGTCTCTTATACACATCTGACGCTGCCGACGAAGAGGAT